>JARRLT010000141.1:0-5762 GCA_037386725.1 Promethearchaeota archaeon | reverse complement strand
TGATGAATTATTAGAGCAATTAACTGTTGGAAAAACTACATATAGATTAGATGAGTTACAAACTGAATATAATAAAGTCCAAGAAAAATTAAATAAGGCAAAAGAAATAGGAGAAAAATTTCGCCAAGCTGATAATCTCGTGGGAGAAGCGGCAAATTATTTAGAGAGTGCTACTAAAAGATTGAGATCGGCAGATAATTTGGGAACTTGGGACACTTTTTTAGGAGGAGGAATTTTTGTAGACGGAATGAAACACGGGAGATTACAATCTGCGCGACAAGACATTAATCAAGCACAAACTCTCTTAAGTAGAGCAAAAGATTATGTTGATGTTATAGATGATATTTATATCAATTTTGAAGCTCCAGGATTTTTTACGGATGTTGTTTTTGATAATTTCTTCTTTGATTTATTCGGAAATGCTAAGATCAGTAGAACAAGACAAAGAGCTGAAGAAGCCCTCTATCAGATATCTCAAAACAGAAATAAATTATCTCAATACGTTACTGAGTGGGAACAAAAAAGAAAGAACTATATCACTCAAATAAATGGCATTCGAAAGGAAATGAGAGCAGAACGGGAATCACTTTTATGAAAGTAATATAAATGATTAATATATATACTTAATAATTTTATAATACAGTAGAAGATGGACTAAAACTAAATCTTTTCGATCCTTCTTAACACCATCTTTTGGAAGAACTGCAATATCGGTATCACTTAATTTAGAATCCCAAATGATGATTGATCCTAAATCAATAAAAAAGATCGCACAAAAATACAATTTATCCTTAATATATTTATTTGGTTCAAAAGCGATAAAGAAGGATTCTAAATTAAGTGATACCGATATTGCAGTTCTTCCAAAAGATGGTGTTAAGAAGGATCGAAAAGATTTAGTTTTAGATTTGATTTTTGAGTTTTCCCAACTATTCCATTCAGATAAAATAGATCTACTGGTATTAGAAGGATCTTCACTTTCAATTCAATATAATGTCATTTCAGAAGGAAAACTTCTCTATGCAAATAATCCAGATGTGAGATCTGACTATGAAACGAGAATTATCAAATTATATCTTGATTTCAAAAAATTTGAAGAGGAATATTATGAAAATATGCGTAAATCCATTCGGGAGAGATAAATTAAATGAAAATAGATTCTAAGGTAATTAATTCTCGTATATCTAAATTAAGAGAATATATAGATATTTTAAATGATCTTAAAAAGGAGGATTATGAAAGATTTATTAATGACTATAAAGTCTATGGATTGGCAGAAAGATATCTTCAACTTGCAATTGAATGTGTTCTTGATATTGGAAACCATATTATTTCTCGCCTTGAATATACAAAACCGGAAACTTATCAAGAGATATTATTAATCTTAGGGAAAAATTCTATAATCCCTGAGAAATTTGCCAATAAAATTTCCAAAATGGCGGGATTTAGAAATATTTTAATTCATAATTATCTAGAAATAGATAGATCTTTAGTTTATAGATTTTTACAAGAAAATATTCCTGATTTTGAAAGATTCATAAAAATGATAGTTAAATTTTTAGATAGCTTCTGATCTGAATGTGTTTAGATATTTTAAGATAAATAGGTTGAAAAGTATAATTTGAAGGAAATATTGATATAAAAATTGAATTCACAGTATAAAATTCTCAATTTCTAATTTTCTTTTTATATTTATTTAAAGTCTTATGAAGGGTTTTTATTGCTAATTTTGCACAGTGTTTATGATCAGAGGGTAATCCACCTAAAAATTTGTCAATGTCTTTTGCTTTTAACCTTTTAGCGAATTTAATAGATTTTCCCTCTATTAATTGCATAGTTTGGCTCGCTGCGGCTGTTGCAGCAGCACAACCATCTGTAACAAATCGAGCTTTTTCAATACACTTATGATTTACTTTTAAAAAGAACGTCATAGTGTCTCCACAAGATCCTTTATAAGAATATAAAATGGATCTCTCATCTTCAGAGAGTTCCCCAATATTTTTTGGATTGCGAGATAAGTTAAGAATATACTCATTAAGATTAACCTCTTCTTCAGTATGCTTTTTCTTATCATCCATTTTGAATCCTAATCTACAAAGAAATCAATTTAATACAATTATACCTTTCTAAAATTACTATCATCAATAGGTTTATGGAAAACTTAGTAAAAATAATGGAAATTAGTACTTTTGGCTTTTCCAATAACAGTAGATTTAATGGTTATGTGGATAATTATCATCTGCTTCTGTATGAATTTTATCAACTCCGTATCCCTTACCTCCTCCAGGTTTACAAATACTTTCGCCTCCTTCTAAAGTACCATTTAAAATCTTATTTATAACTTCATCAATATTACCTTCTACACCAGTTACAACCTCAATTCCATATTGGTTGAAAAACTGCTTAGCACGATGACCCATCCCACCTGTAATCATACATCGGGCTCCATTTCTATTTACAAACTCAGGAATACTACCAACAGTATGACCTGGGTTCGGAAGAACTTCTTTTTTAACAACTTCTCCATTTTCAAGAGTTACAAACGTGAATTCCGGAGCTCTTCCAAAATGTGCAGAAATATATCCATTATCGGAACTAATTGCATATTTCATCTTATAATCACTATTTTTTGGTTTTGAATATTTATTCACAATAAATGAAGGAAATTTAAAATAAAAATGTAATGAATTTATCCAGATCAATTCTAAATAAATAATACTATTTCTCAATAAGAGTTTGTAATATGTTGAATTTAAATGTTTATCAAGCGTTAGACGAGTAGGAGATAAAGAAAAAAGGCATAAGTTCAAAATTAAATTATAAAAAACTGATATTTGAGAATTTTTACGATTTAGGAAACCACTTTCCAACGTTTTCTTTATATTTTATGAAATCTTCACCAAATAACCCTTCAAGTTTCTCTTCCTCAAAATTCACCATCCAATTATAAAGGAAAAAAATCGCTACTAAAACGCCAATAGATATTAAAGACATCGAAAGACAAATTAAAGCAACATATATCAGTAAAATTCCTAAATACATCGGATTTCGAATATGGTTTAAGATTCCAGAAGTTATCAATTTGTCTGCTGGCTCATCATTCTGAAATAGGGTGTTATGTGAGGTATATATTAAATATAAAGCAACAATTATAAATGCTATAAATAATATTATTCGAATTATAGATGGCACAAGATTGTTTAACACCGTTGTCCATTGAAAGACAAAAGAATCCAATACCCAAAAGATTACAAATATTATTGGAGTTAAAATTAAAATCAAATGAGTATTTGGTGCTTCACGTTCTAAACCGGGTCTTCTTTTTGAGTCCATTATTTTTCTTTCATTTTAATATTTATTTTATTAATTAAAAAAAGTAAAATAGTTTAATAATGATTATGTAAACCCCTATTTAGGTATTATTTCTAACTATAATTAACCATGATTGAAATCTATATATATAATTTCAACCAAAATATTTCTTAGAAATGTGATAATTATGAATAATTTGGAAAAACGCGTTTTAGAGAAGATTGAAGCCTTAAAAGATGATATAATAAAATTTCACCAAGAGATTGTACAAATTCCCTCCGAAAATCCTCCTGGTGATTATAAAGAGATTTCAAAATTTACCGAAGCCAAGATGAAAGAATTCGGATTGAATCCAAATGTTAAAAGAAAGAACGTTATTGGGAAATTAGGAATTCCCGATGGAAAATCATTAATCTTTTATGGGCATTTAGATACAGTGGAAGCATTTAAAGGATGGACTAAGGATCCATTTAGTGGAGAAATAATTGATAATAAGATTTATGGTCGAGGATCCTCAGATGACAAATCATGTGTGACAGCAGAAATATTTGCCGCAAAAGCATTATTAGATGCCGGAATTAAACTTAGTGGAAAACTTTCAATAGCAGCTGTTACCGATGAAGAAACTGGAGGGTTAAGGGGAGCAGAATATTTACTTAGTAAAGGAATAATTGATGGTGATGCTTGTCTTCTCGGAGATGCTACGACAGGGAATCCAATAGGATATACAGGGGGGGCGATTTTTGTCACTTTTTCAATCAACGGTAAACAAGCCCATGGTATGAACCATCCAGATGTACCAGAACCTTATAGAGATGAATATTCTGGAATAAATGCAATTCAAAGAATGGTAAAGGTGATGAATTTTCTATTAGAACTGAAAAAAGAATTAAATAACAATGAAACAAAATATCCAATGCCAGAAGGTTCTTCATCTAGAGTAAGCGATGTTAATATAGCAGAAATCCATGGAGGAAACAAAATTTCAACAGTCCCAGGGAAATGTTATTTACATGTAAGCATTAACACAATTCCAGAACAAAAAGTTGCTCCGATAAAAGAAAAAATTATGAATTTTATAGAAAAAATGAAAGAAGAAGACCCACTTTTGGAGATAAACGTCCAAATGCCTATTGTATTTGAACCTGGATTAATAGATACAAATTCAGAATTTTCCAAAACAGTTCAAGAATCATTTAAGATTGTATTTAACGAACCAAGAGAATTCACAACTTTTATTCCAACCACAGACGCACACTGGTTTCAAGAAAAAGGAATTGAAACAATTCTTGTGGGTTCCATTCGTCCGGAAAATAAAATCCATTCTGAAGATGAGTTCATATACATTAAGGATCTTATAGACTTAACAAAAATCTATGCATTAACAGCTTTGAACTACTTAAAATGAATGAGATTATTCTTAAATCTCAAACAAACTATTCTTCACTTAGATTTTTTATTATTGATATTCTATTTTTACGGTCCAAGTTCATAATTGAAAGAAATATTTAAATTAAAGTAAATTCATAATCTGAATCAATAGAATAAATACAATTTAAATAAATGAAATTAAATAGACTAAATTCCATTGCTAATCAAGTAATTAGAGATTCCATAAGGAGCTCCCAAAAATATATGATCGATCCGTTCTATCATTACACTCCTGATTTTGAAATTTTGGTTGATTTAAAATTAGGCATATATACTCCCGAGGTAGAAGAGGATGATGTAAAAAAGTATTATGATTTAATTATTAGATGGTTTCATGAAATATTGCCAAAAGAAGGAATTCCACTTAATATAATCGATAAAGCTATATTAAAGATTAGTGCTCAAGGAAAAGAATGCATAATTGAAGCTCAAGGTCGGAGATTTAAATCTTTTGAAAAATTTTAATTAATTTTTATTCTTTTAATAGTTTCTCTTCCAGTAAATTGACAAAAACCAGAGTCCATGCCGGTACATAGGTTATCCAGATCTCATTCTCCAACCATGGCGCGTTGGTCATCATGCCGGGGTAGAATAAAACGAAAGCTACACCCATATCAGAAAGGAACATAAAAAAACCTGCTACGGCAAAGCGAAGGGCCGCATTTTTACTGAAATATCTTCGGTGTATCGTGCACAGGGCATTCCAGGCCATAAACCCGACACAAAGGCCGAAGAATATTGCGAAATACCTGAAAATTCCTTCAATACGGGGAACAAGCGTGATTAGGACCGGGATAAGCACCGCAAGTACCGGGATCATCATGATCATGTCCTTTATCCCTAAAGAAAAATGCCTGGTAAAAAGCCGGATAAGCATGGCATAGGCGCATAGAAAGCCCAGCATCCCAAGGACCGTTGGTAAAAGTGCATCTTTGGGTACGCCGGGGATCGTCTTGGAAAATACCAGGAAAAAATCGCCGATAAAAATAAAGAAAATTGCAATTCCTATTATTTTATGG
>JARRLT010000140.1:7697-14622 GCA_037386725.1 Promethearchaeota archaeon | reverse complement strand
TTATTTGATATCTCTATAACCTAATGAAACGAAATTCTTTAAATGAAAGTATATTTTCACTCCAGAGCGGAAATAACACTCGTCCTTGAGCAGAAGTAATTTCATTTATTTCTAAATCTCTAAGTAAATCCGAAAAAATCCGAGCGGAAAGTTTGCGAATTTTTGTAATCAAGAACCCTCCTTTCCTTAGGTTTTCCATTTAATCTACTCCCGGTTTAAATTTCACTTTTTGTAATTTATAATAAAACTGTGCAAAAGATGGCTTTAAATGCAATAGAGTGTAATCTGGGTCATCAAATCCCTGAGGATAATACTTAGTCCACCAATCAAGCCATATCTTTTGTTTTATATCAGTATCTTCTATAAACTCTACATTACCACCGAACATTACACCTTTAAAATCTTCTGGTTCGCAATAATACACATTAATTTTGGAGTTATGTTTGATATGCTCGATTTTTGAAGAAGATGTATTAGTTGAGATAAAGATTTCAAATTTATCAATCTCATTAAAAAATTCTATGAATTCAGGGAATTGTTCTTTATGTCTTAAATTAAACATAGCTCTTGTAATAGGAAAACCTTCGGCATTTATAGTAGTTAAATACGCTGCTTTGGAGCTTTTCATTAATTCTGAACATAAACTTTTTATTTCTTTTAATTCCATATTCATCATCCTTATTCATTTTTCTATTAATATTATAAATTCTTCTTAATTTGATCCAACCTATCTTTTGCCGATGGAGTTTTCTCAAAAGTGATTTTCAACTTCTCACAATCATAATCCTCGCAATACGCACAATTTTGAAGTTCTTTTTCTAAACAACAGTTTCTTATAGTACATTCATTACACCAACTAAAATGTCTTCCATTTGAATTGCACCCATCGCAATAGATTTCACTAGGTTTGAATGTTTTTAAGCTATTGGACCACTCTTTAGCAACTTTTTCAATTTCTTCTGGAATTTTTTTCTGGGTTGCAATATAAGCGGGACATTCTGAACAATTAATACCACAATAAGCAATAATATTTTTCATATTCAATTCCTCCTATATTTTTAATTTCGATCAATTAAGATTTGTTCGATATCGAACAGTTCGATATAAAACAAATAATCATTTTCATATATAAATTTTTTCATAGAAATTTTTCTCTTTAAGATCATTAGCTAGCAAGGACAAAATTCTATTATCAAAAATAGTATCCAATTAATCGCATTAATATTGCCTGACTAAATACAACAAGTAACAATATTCCTATTTCCGATTTTAAGATTCGTCCAGAATAGGTCTTTATATAAATAGCTACTGGAATCAATAAGAAAGGATAAATGAACATCGCAGCTCGAGCAGTTTCACCATGATCATAAACACCAAGAACAAATATTATTATTAAAGTTAATATAGCTGCAGATACTAAATGATACAATTGGGTATAATTATTTTTTAATGATTTCAAGGATATTATGGACATTTTAATGTTTTTTGGACCAGTATTAATAGTCTTATTTTATAAGGGATTTAAGTCTTTAAAGAACCAATATTTTTGGAAGCAATCAAAAATCTTAGGTATAGTCACGCTCATTATCATCCTCTTTTGGCTGTGTGGAGAGAGCCATAATTCCTTTCCAGATGGAATTTTTTACTAAACTAATATGTATAACCCATTAATATTCAATTTCCATCATAAGACCTTAATCGAAAACTTGAAACCTATAATAATAATTGGATCTATTTAAATACTTCAAATTATTAACCGTAAGGTATTATAGGAGTAATTTAACTCAAAATATCTTATTTTATTTTAAAATGGAAAAAAAGGAAAATTTTGATTGCATAATTGTTGGTGGAGGTGCAACCGGAGCTGGTATCGCTCGAGATTTAAGTTTAAGGAATTTAAAGGTTCTTTTATTAGAGAAGAATGATTTAAGTGAAGGAACCACGGGTCGATGTCATGCGATGCTCCATTCTGGTGGTAGATATGTCTATAAAGATAAAATAGCTGCTACTGAATGCGCTATTGAAAGTAAAATTTTATTAAAAATAGCCCCTCATATTACTGAAATGTGCGGAGGTTTTTTTATCGCTGTTGATGATGAAGATGTAAAATATGGCGAAATTTTCGAAAGATCATGTAACAAGGCAGACGTGTGGTGTAAAGAAATTTCTCCTAAAGAATTTTTAGATACAGAACCAAAATGTAATCCAAATGTTAAAAAAGTTTTTCAAGTTAACGATGGTTATATCGATCCATTTTTATTAACCTATTATAATGCATATGATGCACAATTGAACGGAGCCATAATAAAAAATTATTGCATCGTTAAAAATCTGATTTTAAATGGAAATCAAATTATTGGAGTAAAATATTTTGATAAAATAAATAAAATTAACAAAAACGCTTATACTAAAATAGTAATTAATGCAACTGGGCCATGGGCGCAGAATTTAGAAAGCGATCTTGAATTAGAAGAACCATTACAAATCGCTCCCACAATGGGCACTCTTTTAGTAATTCAAAATAGACTTGTAAATCATTTGATAAATCGTTTAAGAAAACCCGGAGATGGTGATATATTTGTTCCTAGTCATCAATCAGTCATTCTCGGTACTACTTCTATTCCAAAAAGCTATGAAGAATTAGACACTTTAATAGCTAACAAAGATGAAATAGAGTATTTACTAGATCAAGGGGAGTATTTGATTCCTTCAATTCGTGAAAATAATTTAGTTAGGTTTTATTCAGGTGCAAGACCATTAGTCGCAAGCGGTGGCTCTCCAAGAGAAGCATCGAGGAAATTTGAGATAATTGATTATGAAGATAAAGGTTATTTTGGATTTCTTACGATTTTTGGAGGAAAATTAACAACTTATCGTTTAATGGCTGAACAGATATCAGATTTAATTTGTGAAAAACTTCAAGTTGAAACAGAATGTCTTACAGCCAAAAAACCTTTACCGGGTGGAGATCGGAAAATTCAAATGAAAAAGTTCCAAACTAAATTGAATGTTGATGAAAAAACTGCATTTGACATGAAATATAAATGGGGTACTTTTTATAACGAGATATTCGAATTATGTCAAAAGTGTGTTGAGTCTTACACTGAGGATGGAAAACCTAGAACTATATGTGAATGTGAGCATGTTACAGAACCAGAGCTTGAATGGGTAAAAAGAAATTTATTTGTAAAAGTTATAGATGATTATCGTAGGAGAACAAGACAAGCTATGGGACCTTGCCAAGGTCAATTTTGCTATTATAAAATCTGTGATTTAGAATCTAAATGGACTGATAAATCTCATAGTCAAATTATGGAGGAGTTAAAATCTGCATTAAAAAAGAGATGGAAAACTGAGAAATATGGAGGCTCCTTCATAAAGAAGCAAATCAAATTATCAAAATATCTTTACTTGTTAGGAGGGAATTTATATGAATGGTAATGATAAAACGCTTGATATATGTGTTGTAGGAGGTGGATTTGCTGGTTTAAACTCTGCTTTATTATTGGGAAAAAGTAGAAAAAAGTGTGCAGTATTTACAACAGGATACGGAGCTTCAAATCTATGGATGGGAACATTTGATTTTTTAAATTATAACTCAAATGACATAAAAGAATCGTTTTTAATTTTTAAGAGAGAACACCCAAAACATCCTTATCATTTTTTTGAATATAAGGAAATTTCAAATGCTCTGAATCAATTTTTTGAAGAATTTCAAGATGTAGAAAATTTTAAACAAGGAAGCGAATTAATTAATGAAAAAGTTCTGACGTCCATAGGTACCTTAAAACCATGTTTAGGAATTTGGAGTTCTCTATTTTATGATTTTAGCTCCTTAAATAGCAATTCAAATGTTATTTTAATAGGCTTCAATGAGTTTAACAATTCCGCCTTAAATTTAGTCCAAAAAGGTTTACAAGAAGTTTTTAAATCAAATTTTTTTCTTTTAAATCTCTCTTTTTATGATTTTTATGAACTTTTAGAAGGTAATGATATAGATGATCCATCAAAATTTAAATTAAGTGAATTTAGATTAGGAAGGTTTTTTGATTCTAAGTACGACAAGATGGAATTTTTTACTAAACTAATTTTAAATCATAAAGATAATGATCTTAAAGAAATTTCTGGTAAAAAGATTCAATTTTACTTATTTCCACCTATTTTAGGTATTAATAAGAATTCTGAAATCCTTCACACATTATCTACAAATTTAAATTCGAATTGTAAAGAACTCATCGCTCTTTCTCCCTCACTCATCGCTAATAGATTGTTAGATCAATATGAACAAAAGTTAAAGGCATTGGAAGTACCAGTATATAAAGGGAAGATTTTAACAAATATAGAAAAGTATGATAATAATAGGATTTGGAAACTGGATTTCGAAGATAGAAAAGGGATTAAGAAAACTATAAAATCCAAATCTGTAATTTTTGCAACTGGTTCAATGTTTCAAGCTGGTTTATTTGAAAGCGAAATAAAGATAAAGAATATGTTTGAAAAATTGATGATCACTATTCCAAATGATTTTGATTCTAAATTTCAATTGATTTTTGATAATGAAAAAACTTCTACTAATTTATACGTTTGTGGTTCAGCTTTATATAATTTTTCTTCCCATATTTCAGATTCAAGCGAAATTAAATATGGAACTGGTCTTGGACTTCCAATAATTTCTAGTAATAAGGTTGTCCAATCGATTTTGAATAATTAATTTTAGAATTAAAAAGCTAATCTCTTATTTTTTTAATATTGTCGTAATTTTTAGTTATTTTTTACTTATGGTTAATTTGATTCCTTAATAGTTTATAAACCAAAATTTAAAATTATTCAATCGTCATTATCAAATCAGTAATCAATAGATTAAATAAAAACAATATTTAAAATAGATAATTAAAATGGATGTTAAAGACGCAATTGAAACAAGAAGAGCTTATAGATCTTTTGATCCTATTGAAATAACTGATGAACTAATTAAAGACTTTTCTAGAGTTGCCCAAATTGCTCCATCTTGTAGTAATAGTCAACCTTGGAATTTTATTTTTGTATATGATAAAGATCAATTGAAGAAACTTCATGAAACCTTGACAGAACATAATGATTGGGTAAAAAAGGCTTCAATGATGATTGGAGTATTTTCAAAGCCAAAATTGGATTGTATAATTAAAGACAGAAAATATTATTTGTTTGACACAGGTTTAGCAAGTGCTTTTATTATCTTAAGAGCAACAGAATTAGGTTTAATTGCACATCCTATTGCGGGTTTTAATGAGAAAAAGGCTAAAGAAATTTTAGCAATTCCAGAAGATATGCAATTAATTACATTCATTAATATTGGGAAACATTCATCAGAGATAAACCCCGTTTTAACTAAAAATATGCAATTAGGAGAAAAGGGACGACCGCCCCGTAAAGATACAGATAGTTTTGTTTATATTAATAAATTTGCTTAATTTTGTATTTTTTTAGCTTGTTTTTTAGAAACTCTTTTCAAGATAACTTAATAAAATCTTTGGTTTTGGAATTTTTTTAATAGAATTTGATTTTAACTCCAAAATGGGATGATAAATAAGTATATCTAAAATTGAGAGTTTTAATTTTCCTTATTTTTCAATTTCTCATGAATTTCGCTTTTTTATTGAAATCTTTTCGAAATTATAAAATTAACTACTCCATAAACCAATTCATTTAATATAATTTAACTTTTATGCTAAGATTAAAATGTAAAGCATCGTATATCCTAGGATCAATGCAAAATGGATAAACGCAAAAATACTACCGTATTTCAATAAACGTCTATAATTTAAATTCTTTACATTATGCTTTTTAGCTAAATTGAGAGTAAGAAGATCACATGCAGAACCTTGAGGTAAAAAGTTGCCCGCCATATTGACCCCTCCTATAAAAGCAATTATAATTGGATTAGGAAATAACCCCTGATTAATGATAGATGAAATAATCGGAAGTAACATAATTGTGACTGGTGTGCCAGCAAGAAAGGCAGACATTATAGAAGAGAGTGATAAAACTAAAAGAACAGCAAGAAAAATATTACCCTTAATTAAATTTAATAAAGTGGTGGAAACAAAATCTGCAAATCCAAAGGTGGTTAGAGAATTTGAAAGAATAAATAAGATTGCAAATATAATGATAATTCTCCACGATATCTCTTCTTTTAAATCTGAGAAGCTGGAGCTCTTAGAATGTACAAGAAGTAAAATTGCAGCTGATATTATCGAAACAAGGGCTGGTTCGAATCCGATTATCATAAAAACAAACGTGAATATAATTATGGTAGATGTCTTTTTTTCTATCACGACACTAGGCTTTAACATTGAGAATAATAATTCCTTGTTTCTCTCTGTTGGTTTTTCTTCTTTTCTTAATACGAAATAATCCAAAGAAATAATCGTTATTAGCAAAGTAATAATAAATAAAATACCCATATTTCCAATATATTCCCCAAATCCCCATCCAAATTGCTTACTGACTATAAAATTTTTTAATGAAGAAATTGGAGTTAAAATTGCTCCAATATTTATTGTAATAGTCATCCCCATCAAATAAGTCCCAGCAGGTATTTTTAGGACTCGGCATGTTCGATAGATGAGTGGAACCATTATTAATGATAGAGATAAATCTTCAATAAAAGCAACCATGAAAGACGTAAATATACAGATTATATAAAAAAATACTCGATTATTTCCTTTAGTAACATGAATTATTTTAAGACCGATGTATTCCAAAACTTTATCACTTGTAGCATAATAAATAATGATCTGCATTGAAAATATGAAAATTAGAGTTTTAAAACTGATAAATTCTAAAATTTGAGTTTGGTTTAAACCAGAATATAGCAAGTAAAGTACTGCAATAAAACCAATAATTAAGCCAATAGGAAAATAATCGATTTTATTTTGAGAAAAAA
>JARRLT010000140.1:0-7669 GCA_037386725.1 Promethearchaeota archaeon | reverse complement strand
AAAAAAATATTGAATAAGTTACTTATATAGTATTGATTTTATTTCGATTTTTATTCAATTCTAAAATAAAGCTGATTTTTTTCATTATTATTCATTATTCATAGATTCAAATTCTCGTTTTACTAATTTATAATTAAGTTATGAATGAAATTCAAACGGAATCATACAATCATCTTAAAAATCAAGAAAGTCCCTACTTATTGCAACATGCTAGAAACCCCGTTGATTGGTATCCATGGAGTAAAGAAGCTTTTAAGAAAGCAAAAGATGAAGATAAACCAGTTTTCCTTTCTATTGGATATTCTACTTGCCATTGGTGTCATGTAATGGCGCATGAGTCTTTTGAAGACCCAGAAGTAGCGAAATTGATGAATGAAGTATTTATATCAATCAAAGTTGATCGAGAAGAACGACCAGACATAGATAAAATTTATATGACTGCTTGTCAATTATTGACGGGTTCAGGAGGATGGCCATTAACTATTATTATGACACCTGATAAAAAACCATTCATCGCGGGGACATATTTTCCGAAAGAAACTAGATTTGGAAGGATTGGCTTAGTAGACTTAGTTAAACAAATTAAAAAGTTATGGAATGAAAAAAGAGAAGATTTACTACACCAAAGTGAAAAAATAATAGCTGCTATAGATGAAGTTTCCGATGCTAATCCTAGTGAGATAATAAATAAGGATATCTTAAAATTAACTTATAACCAACTTTCGATGAGTTTTGATCAAAAGAGAGGAGGATTTCGTAAATCTCCAAAATTTCCAACTCCACATAATTTGCTATTTCTATTAAGATTTTGGCGAAGAACTGGAAAAGAGAATGCTTTAAAAATGGTTGAAAAAACTCTCACCGAAATGCGAAGGGGAGGCATATATGATCATATTGGATATGGTTTTCATAGATATTCTAATGATGATCAATGGTTGGTCCCTCATTTTGAAAAGATGCTATATGATCAAGCACTTTTAATAATTGCTTATGCGGAGGCATTTCAAGCCACAGGAAAAACAATTTATAGTCAAACTGTTAGAGAAATCATAACATATGTTCTAAGAGATATGAAATCTAAAAATGGTGGCTTTTATTCAGCAGAAGATGCAGATAGTGAAGGCGAGGAAGGCAAATTTTATGTTTGGAAAATGGCGGAAGTTAAAGAGATATTAAATAATGCAGATTTCCAATTATTTATCAAGACTTATAATATAAGTCAAGATGGAAATTATTTAGAAGAATCAACTAAAAGAAAAAAGGGTAAAAATATTTTACATCTTAAAAACTCCTTCTCAGATTTAGCTAAAAAATACGGTTTAAGCTTAGATAAATTTAAAATAAGACTAAAAAATATTCAGAAAAAACTATTTGAATATAGAGAGAAAAGAGTACATCCACAGAAAGATGATAAAATTTTAACAGATTGGAATGGTTTAATGATTTCTGCGTTATCAATAGCAGGAAAAATTTTAAATGAGCAAGGCTATTTGGATATTGCCAAACAAATTGTTAATTTTATATTTAGCAATCTTTCCAACGATGAAAATAAGTTACTCCATAGGTTTAGAAATGGATTTGCAGAAATTGATGGTTATTTAGATGACTATGCTTTTTTGATATGGGGGCTCTTAGAATTATATCAATCCACTTTTGAGATGGAATACTTGATTAAAGCACTAAATCTTAGTAATCATCTTATAGAACATTTTTGGGATAATAATCTCGGTGGATTTTATTTTACACCTGATTATGGAGAGAATTTAATTGTCCGACAAAAAGAAATATATGATGGAGCAATTCCTTCTGGAAATTCTATTTCAATGTTGAATTTATTAAAACTTAGTTTTATCACTGGTGATTCCGAATTTGAGAAAAAAGCGGATATCTTAAGTAGAATTTTCGCCGGAAATATCCGTAATAATCCAATAGCTTATACTCAACTCATGACGGCTGTAGATTTTGCAATCGGTCCTTCATATTCGATCGTTATTACTGGAGAATATGGATCAAATGATGTAAATAAGTTCATTGAGATAATGAGAATGAATTATATTCCGAATATAGTTATAATGTTGAGAGATACAACAAAGGAAAAACCTTCTCTTGATAACATCTCAAATTTTGTCCAATTCTTTGATAAAATGGAAGATAAAGCCACGGCATATGTATGTTTTAACAAGATGTGTAGACCACCAACAACAAATGGTGAAGTTTTCTTAGAGTATTTAAAATCAAACTGGAATAATCTCAAAAATAAAGGTGAATAATAACGCTATGAATGATTTTGAAGATAAATTCGGAAAAAATTTCATTGATTTATTTAAGACTTTGACTACTAAACTTAAGGAAGATCTAGGATATGTTGTTGATTTTCCACCAAATGCTCAATGGGTTAATACCAATGAAGAATTAACTATCGAGAAGTTAAAGGGTCATATTGTTCTGTTGGATTTTTGGACTTATTGTTGTATTAATTGTATTCACGTTCTTGATGATTTGAAATATTTGGAAGAAAAGTATAAAAAAGAACCATTTATAGTAATTGGAGTGCATTCTCCAAAATTTCAAAATGAAAAGGATATTGATAATGTTAAATCAGCGATAGCTCGCTATGGAATAAAACATCCAGTTTTAATAGATAATGAACTATATCTATGGAATCAATATAATGTAAATGCTTGGCCCTCTTTTGTATTGATTGATGCTGAAGGAAAAATAATAAGTAAAAAGGCGGGGGAAGGAAATAGATTTCTATTAGATAATTCAATTGAAGATGCTTTAGAAGAAGGCAGGAAAAAAGGCACTTTAGCGAGTAAACCGATTGAAATAACATCAGATATTGTTTTAGATTCTATTTTAAGATTTCCAGGAAAAATCGATATTGATTTTGAAACCAATAACCTATATATTAGTGATTCCAATCACGATAGGATTTTAAAGGTATTTTTAGAAGAGGATAATACTGGAAATGTAATTTCTATAATAGGTGGAAAAACTGGATTTAAAGATGGAAATTTTGAACAAGCTCAATTTAATAAACCTCAAGGAATAATATTTAACGATAAAACATTATATGTTGCTGACACAGAAAATCATGCAATTCGAAGAATTGATTTTAATAAACAATATGTTGAGACAATCGCGGGTACAGGAAAACAAGGCAATAAAAGAGAATATAAAGGAGATCCACTAAAAATTTCTCTTAATTCCCCTTGGGACTTAGCTATAGATGATAAAATATTATTTATAGCGATGGCTGGTACTCATCAGATTTGGAAGATGGATCTTGAAAATAATATTATCGAAAATTTCGCTGGAAGTGGTAACGAAAATATTATTGATGCCGATATTAAGAAAGCCGCATTGGCTCAACCTAGTGGGTTATCTTATGATTCAATAAGAAAACGATTATATTTTACTGATAGTGAAGTTTCTGCTCTTCGATACATTGATCTTGAAAAGAAAAATGTAAAATCACTAATTGGAAAAGGATTATTTGTTTTTGGATTGAACAATGGAAAATTTAAGAATGCCCTTTTGCAACATCCAATAGGTCTTGATGTAAATAAAGAAAAAATCTATATTGCGGATACATATAATCATGCAATTAGAGTTGCTAATATTAAAACAGCAGAAATTGAAAACTTAATCTACCGTCCGAAAAAGGGAATATGCAAAATTGGGGATGAGGATTGCAATGTTTTACCGTTATTCGAGCCGAATGATGTTTTGTATTATAAAGAAAAACTCTATATTACTGATACCAATAATCATTTAATAAGAGTTTTCGATTTTGGTGAAAAAACCCTCTCTGATCTATATTTACTTGAATAAAAAATATTTTTTTCTAATTTAGATATATTTAGATTAACATTTTTATTAATGCAGTTTTTCATTGAGGTGCTGATAAAATAGATATATCATATCATCAACAGAGCCTTTCGTTTCGATCTCTACTTTTGAGACTAATGGTTCTAATAAATTTCCTTTTCTTATATAGGCACAGGGAAATTTAACTTGTTCTATATTTGTATAATTCACATATTCTTTCCTAAATTCGTCTTTATAAAAAATTTTAAAAGACATAGATAAACAATCTAAGAAAGTTTTCCAAGATGATTTCATTCCAAAAATATTGTGGGTCATTTTATTAAGATGACAATTTTCTTTAGATTTTGTAAAGATTTTTTGAAACCATTTCCTTTTTCTGGATTCACTAGTAAGATTATAAACAATTATCAATTCAAGTGCGTAATGAGACATAATTTAATTCTTTTCAACTATTTATTTAATATTGAAAAATTATAGTGATTAATTAATATTGTTTATAAATTTTAAAGACAAAACCTCAAATTCTAATTAGAAAATAATAAAAAAGAATTGGTTTGTAATCTAAATTTTAGTCTTTATATTAAAAAATGAAAAAATGTATTAATATAATAAAATTATTTACTACCATTCTCAGCAGTGGATTTTTGATGAGCTGCATTTATTATAGAATTAAGTTGAAAATCAGTAAAGTGATTTTGAATCATAGCTCCAGAAGGACAAGCGGATACACAAGTACCACATCCTTTACATAATGCTGGATTAACTTTTGCAACCTTTTTAAATTCATCAAAATCTATAGCTCCAAAAGGACATAAACTTTGACAAGACTTACATCCAGAGCATAAATGTTCAAGCACGACAGAATAATATGGTTCAATTTCTACCTCTCCTTTAGCCATCAACGAAGCAGCTCCTGATGCAGCTCCTTTTGCTTGAGCAACTGTATCGGGAATATCTTTTGGACCTTGAGCAACTCCTGCAATAAATATACCATCAGTTAAAGTATCAACTGGTCTTAATTTTGGATGAGCTTCCATAAAGAATCCATCAGCAGAGCGTTGAACACTTAAAAGCGAGGATATTTTATCAGCATCTGCTCTGGGTTCCAAACCGCAAGACAATACAAATAAATCAACTTCTGCTTCAATTGGTCTTTGTAAAACTGTGTCTTCTGCGCGGATAACTATTTTACTATCTTCTCCTTCAAAAACTTCAGCAATTCTTCCTCTTATATAATTAATACCGTATTCTCGTTGAGCAGATTCATAAAATTCCTCATATCCTTTTCCAAAAGCTCGAATATCCATATAGAAAATATGTACATCTGCTTCTGGATGCTTTTCTTTGTATTGACGGGCTTGTTTTGTGGCATACATACAACAAACTCTGGAACAATAGTTATTAAAACCTTCCCGAAACATTCTAGATCCTACACATTGTAAAAAGGCAACACTGTGTGGAGGTTTAAGATCCGAAGGTCGAGCTGGTTTGCCCAATAAAGGTCCAGTGGAACTTAATAGCCTTTCCATTTGTAATCCAGTTATAACATTTGGATATCTTCCAAAACCGTATTGTTCTAATTCTGTTGGGTCATAGAGATCCCATCCAGTAGCAATAATTATTGTACCGACTTCAAGATCAACGATTTCTGGTTTATCATCGTATCGAATAGCATCTGGTTCACAAACTTTCGGATCAGCACAAATACCGCACTTTATACAATGATCCATATCAATAGTATATTGTCCTGGAACAGCTTGCGGAAAAGGTATATAAATTGCTTTTCTGGTCGCCATTCCTAAATCAAATTCATTTCCAACAATTACAGGACAAGTTTCAACACATGCTCCACAACCGGTACATGCTTCTTGATCAACATAATGAGGTTTCTTCTTTACTTTAACATCAAAATTGCCTACATATCCACTAACATCAACGACTTCCGAATAAGTCATAATTTCAATATTTGGTTTTCGAGCAACATCAACCATACGAGGGGTAAGGATACATGCACTACAATCCATTGTTGGGAACGTTTTATCAAGCTGTGCCATATGCCCTCCAATTGTTGGACTTTTCTCAACAAGATATACTTTATATCCTTCATCAGCTAAATCTAAAGCCGCATTCATTCCGGCAATACCACCACCAATTATTAAAGTAGCCGGTTTTACCTTTACCCTCTGAACATCTAAAGGTTTAAGTTTTCGGGCTTTTGCAACCGCCATTCTTACATGATCTTTAGCAATTTCATATGCTCCTTCGGGATCGCGCATATTTACCCAAGTAGCATGTTCTCTAATATTTGCTTGCTCAAAAAGAAATTTATTTAATCCTGCTTCTTCACATACCATTCGGAAAGTTGGTTCATGCATTCTTGGGGAACAAGCCGCAACTACGACTCTATTTATTTTACCCTCTTCTATATCTTCTTTTATTATATTTTGACCTACATCAGAACACATAAACTTATAATCTTTTGCTTCCACAACGTTAGGTAATGTTTTAGCATATTCTACTAAATTAGGGACTGAAATAACTCCACCAATATTTACACCACAATGACAAATATATACACCAATTTTAGGAACTTCTTTTCCCGTAACTTTAATTTGTGATTTCTCTTTAGCTTCTCCCATTAAATTTTCACATAATATTATGTTATTGTAATTTTTAGGATGCTTAAAAACTACATTGTTTTATAATTATAAAATACTTCTTTCTTACATGGTTAAATTTAGATTTTAATAAAAAAGTTGTTATGAGTGAATTTAATTCAATAACAATTTTTAATTATTAACAAGTATATTGAACTTTAAATATTACTGTTGAAAACATTAAGTATTCCCTTAAAATATTAGAGATACAAAAAATTGAGAGGTCTAGAATTTTTTCTTATTTTTTCAAATAGTGAAATTCCCTTGTTTATTCGAAGTATCTGATCTCTATGATTATTAACTGATTACAATATTCATTTAGAATTTAATCAAATTTATTTTTACTTAGATGTATCCTTAGAAGTGAAATATTTGTCAGAATCGAAACTTTTAATTTAAAACTATAATTTAGGATACTCTCATATTTGATTAATATGAATTGTATTTTTAAGAGAGAAACTCTATTATTTAAGTTAAAAGGGATAATTAGGATCATTAAATTTTTATTCTATCAAATGTTCAAGATACTACTTAAATACAATTACATCTTTTATAAATGAACTTAAAATGAGTAAAGAATTAGCAAATCCCGCTCCACTTGGTCTCATGGCTTTTGGAATGACAACAGTTTTACTTAACCTTCATAATGCAGGTTTTTACCTTTTCGGCCCAATGATTCTTAGTATGGGCATATTTTATGGAGGACTTGCTCAAATTATAGCGGGAATTATGGAATATAAGAAGGGTAATACTTTTGGTACCCTCGCTTTTTGTTCTTATGGATTATTCTGGGAATCACTTGCTTTCCTAAGTATCTTACCTAATACTGGTTTATGGGCCGCAGCATCGACTTCTTCTGAAATAGGAGCTTACTTTATATTGTGGGGTATTTTCACCTTACTTATGTTTTTCGGAACCTTAAAATTAAACAGAGCTTTACAAGTTGTGTTTATAACACTTACAATTTTATTCGCTATATTAGCAATAGGTGAATTTACTGGGATAACTGTAATTACTATAATTGCAGGTTATGAGGGAATTTTATGTGGTGCAAGTGCAATGTATGCATCAATCGCGGAAGTTCTAAATGAAATCTATGGACGAATAATTCTACCCATTGGTAGTATGGAATAAGAACATTTTTTTAATTTTATTTTTTATATTTTTTTACCAAATTT
>JARRLT010000139.1:0-6974 GCA_037386725.1 Promethearchaeota archaeon | reverse complement strand
ATAGAAGATGCTTATCCTATGGGCCATGGAAATGCAATTTATGCCGAGATTAAGGACTATAACAACTTTTCTAGAGCTTATGAAGATATAAGGAAAAATAATCTATTTATTTGTGGATGGTACCACTCTCACCCATCTTATAGTCCTTTTATGAGTTCTGAAGATGTGGGAACGCAATCCAGATACCAAAGACTCTGGGAAAAAGCAGTTGCTTTAGTTATAGATCCCTATGAAATTGATGGAACACGTTTAGGTTTTAAAATTTTCAGAGCAAATTTAAAAAAGAAAAAATGGTTTGAAATTCCTTTTAGAGTAAAAGAACCTTTAGATGTGAAATTGCTTCCCGAACTTTTAGAGTTTATTAATCCAATCATTGATGGGAAACCTATTTATCTGGAGTATGATGAAGATTAATTTCTTTTTAATAAAATTATGGTGATTATTAATTAAAAAGTTATATCCATTTATTATTCTTAGTTGTTTTTTAATTGGAATAATCCATGGCACAATTTTCACAGTATCATTAAATATTCTTTTTTCATGGATTTTTATAGGGATTTGGATCGCTTTTACAGTTAAATTCATTTCTAAAATTAGAACCCATAATGAATATAATTCTCCTCATAATACTTCCTTTTTTATTTTGGGTTCCTTGTTAATTGGATCATTTTATCTATATTGGGGTTATTTCACTAAAATATTTGGGTGGAATATATTAGCAGAGTTAGACATGTACATTTTTACAAACATTTGGATCGTAATATTTTCTTTTCCTTACTTAGTATACGGTTTATTTATTATGTATAAGGTGTTGAGGAAATATCAGATCGTTTATCTTTATAGAGATAAAGCAGTTAATGCTAGAAAATTTGGAATATTTACAATAATCATTGTCTTATTATTGAACCTAGGATTTATGATCTTTATCTTAGCTGGTCAAAGAGTAGTAAATTTTCTTACTCCATCATATAGTATCCCTGGAATTATTTTTCTTCTCTTTAATTTAGTTCTTTTAGCAGAATTTATTGCCTTTGGAATAATTAATAGGCGAATCAGTATTTCTGATCTTTCTTCGGATATAATAAGAAGACGTAGAGCTCAAATATCAAATTTGACTAATACAGTAAGGAGAACGACAAATCAATCCAGAAATTCTCGAGCTAGACCTTTACAATCAACAACATCTCGAAGATCCTCAAGTAAAGTATCAAGATCAAAACCGAGATCTAAAGCAAGAAGAACAACAGCATTAAAATCTTCAACAAAATCTAAAAGGAAAATTTCTCGATCTTCATTATCTAAGATGAGACCAAAAGCAGGAACCTTAAATATTGATGATTTTAAATGTATTTTTTGTTTTAATTTACCTAAATTACCAGAAGATAGAGGTAGAGGTATCGTCCTCTGCCCAGTTTGTAAGTACCCAGCTCACGCAGATGAATTTAAAGATTGGACTCAGACTTCTGATTTATGCTCTCGATGTGGAGCAAAAATTTCTTCTTCCTATAGAAGGAATCCGAAAAAAATCCCAGTCAGAATATATATACAAGCAATAAGATATCTATTAAAAAATGAAAAGAAAAAATAAATAGATACAATAGTAAGATAATTTTAAAATTTTTAAACTAACCTAATTTACTCATTATTAAAGCAATAACAATTGCAATAACGACTATTACGACTAAAATTGGTATCATAAATAATAAAAACATGTAGGATCCTTTTATCCAGAATTTATTCCAACCTTTCACTCCTTCTTCCCAATCTTTTTTCGTTCTTTCTTGCCAATTTTCATAATCTTGTCTCATATTGTTCAGGCGATTTTCCCAATCTTGCCTTGTTTTTTGGATTAATTGATTAAACTTATCTTGGTTCTTATCCCACAGTTCCTTATTTTGTTTTGCTTCTTGTTCTAAAGATTCTTGAAAAATTTTATAATTTTCACGTATTCCTGAAACAAAATCATTCCATCCTTTTTCAACAATATTTCTCTCCTTTGTTTCGGATTTGGACTCTTCCTTTTTATATGGATTACTCATAAATAAAAATAAAGATTTTAAATATTTAAATTAGTATTAAGGTTAAAAATATGGTCGTTTATATGCAATAATTAAAGTATTGTTCAGAAATTTTATTAAATATTTGACAATTTCTCTTATATACAAGAAACTATATTAAAAGTCTTTAAACTATGGATTTTTCTACTATTAAAAAAACTCCTTTATATAATGCTTTTTCAGAATTGGGGAAAAGAATATATTTACCAGAAGGAGTTTTTCATTGGTCTACAAGAGCTAAAAAAGAGGCTGAGATAGTTGGAACAATAGGTGCTGCTTATGCTTATGAAAACAATTTCATATCTGATGGAAAAAAAGATTGGATTCCATGTTATCTCAAAGAACTTAATGACTATATCAAAGAAGATGCCGATATTAATGAAATAGTCCCCTATCCTCCAATTGGTGGGATTAGTGATTTAAGATCTATATGGAAGGATTGGATTGTAAGAAAAGCCCCTTTTTTGGAGAATGAAGACTCAAATGAATATAAAATATTGAAAGATTATATAACTACACCGTTAATTACTTCTGGAGTTACAAATGGGATCTTCTTAGCATGCGCATTATTCTTAGATCGGGGTGATTATGTAATTTCTCCAAATAAGCGTTGGGGCAATTATGACAACATTATTAAAAGATTTTATGATGCTGAGATTAAATCATTCCCATTTTTTAAAGAGGGAAAATTAAATTTAAAAGGATTGGAAAGAAATATACAAGAAATTGCTAAAATTCAAAATAAATTAGTTTTAACACTAAATTTTCCAAATAATCCGACTGGATATGTTCCGACAAATGAAGAGGCTCATGAAATTGTTAATTTTTTGAGGAATGAACAAATCAAACAAGGAAAACCCTTTATTGTATTTGTTGATGATGCTTATGAACCTTATGTTTATTCAGAGAACCATCTTAACCATTCTCTTTTTTATGAACTGCAACAACTAAAAAATGATGTAATTCCAATTAAATTAGACGGAATTACAAAAGAATTTTTGATCTATGGAGGGAGAATAGGATTTTTAACAATTGGATTAAAAGAAGGTTGGATTACAACTCAAGAGGAATTATTGTTATTGAAGGATCAAATTAATAATAAGCTTGAAGGACTAAATCGTTCTGTTATTTCAAATCCAAATCATTTTTATCAATCAATAACCTATAACTTGTTTAAAAAATCAGGCATTGAATCGATAATTAAGAGTAGGGATAAAGTAAAGGAATTATTAAAGGAAAGATTTGAAATTATAATCTCTGAAATAAATAAAATTGAAAACAAAATTATTTCATTAGATCCTAATGGAGGAGGATTTTTTGTATTTCTTAATCTCGATCCTAACGTTATTTCAGCTACAACCTTTGCTGATCATTTACTTAGGAAGTATAAGGTAGGAGTAATTCCTGTTCAAAATGAGGAAGAACAAATTAATGGAATTAGGATTGCCTATTGTTCGATAGATTCAAGTCAAATCCCCGAAGTTATCAAAAGAATTAATCAAGCATTAAAGGATTTTTGAATAAAAAAATTATGAAAATTTTTATAATGGTTTCGTTATTTATATTATAATTATTTTTAAAATAAAGGAAGATTCGTAAAATGGTAAAATTATATTTAATCAATAAAGGCAATTTAAACGAGATTTCAAAACCAGTTTTTTCCACCGGAGATGTATATTTATTGGACGATCAAAGCACAATCTATGTCTGGATCGGAAATAAATGTAGCGTAGATGAAAAAACTACGGGAGCTGCTGAAGCTAGAAACCTCGACCAACAACGTGGCGGCGCTGCTAAGATTATTACTATTGACCAAGGGCAAGAGACTAAAGAATTTTTAGCATCGGCACAAGAATTAGGAACAATGAAAATTGTGGAGAGAAATGTTGCAAAGACAATGCTAAAGGATGTTACTACTGGTGATTATGCTGGGTTCTCTGAACATAAAAATGTTCTTTATAGAGTAAGTTCAGAAGAATTTGAGGATATAAACGCGATGAAAATGATTCAAGTACCTTATTCACAAAATTCCTTAGATTCAGAAGATTGTTATGTTTTAGATTTAGGAACTAAAGTTTTTGTGTGGCAAGGAAATGCCTGTAATGTTAAGGAAAAAGTAAAAGCTGGGCAATGGGCCCGTAAAATTGATATGGAACGAGCGGGTTCCCAAAATGAGCAAATTTTCGAGGAAGGTGACGATGCAGAGTTTTTCAAGATGTTAGAAAAGGGGCCAGATTATAAAGAATCAGATGCTACACAATTAAGAGCCGAATCAGAATTAGAACCTGAAACAGAAGCAGATAAGGAAGTAGAGAAAATTGAACCCGAAACCAAAGCAGAGATAAAGGAAGAAACGATAACCCCAACAAAAGCTCCAGAAGTGAGAAAGTCAAAAGCTTCCGCAGCAGCACCAGGAATTCCTGGTCAAACAGATGAAAGTATTTTAACTGTAGAAAAAGCAGAAGGCCGTCGAGTATGCCCAAAATGTGGAGAGGATCAGAAGAATATGATTCATGAAAGCGTAGATAAATCAAATATCATTATGGATTATCCTCGTGTATATGGTAAGAAATATCTCTGTGGAAATTGTGGTGTAGAGTGGAGAGAGAAATAATCAAATGTTTAATTCTTTTTAATTCTTTTTTAATTTTTTAAATAACTTTTAACCAAAATCAATTTTGTAAATATTTTATTATCTTTAACTCTTAATTTCTATTTCATAATAAGCCCAAACTATTTATTGATAACGTTAAGAGTTTGCTAGGTCTCTTCTTAAAATTTTAATCTTTTTCTTAAGTTCTATGATTTCTTTTTCTTTTTCTTCAAATTTGCTTTCAAACTTTAAGTTTTTATCTTTTTCTTTCTGAAGATCATTAAGAATCCTATCTTCAATTAAAGTAGCTTCCTTTAATTTATCTCCAAAATCCTTTGATTTTTCTCGTAATTCCTTTAATTCTTTAATTTTTTCCTCTAATTTATATTGCATATTTGCATGCTCTAATTCAAACTTTCCAGCTAAATTACCAGCCTTTTTTTGACTTTCTTCTAATCTATTTTCTAATCTCTCTAACATTTCTTGACTTGTAACATTTTTTTGTTTTAAATCTTCAATTTCCAAGACCAATTCTTTGATTCTATTCTCCTTTTTTTCTAGATCCTTTTTAACCAAATGAAATGTTTCTACTTGTTGCTTGAATTCATTTATCTTCTGTTTAGCTTCTTTCACTCTATTTTCTAATTCAAAAATCTGCTTTTCTTTTTTAGTGAGAACTTCATCTTTTTTCTCGATTAAGACATTAGCTTGCTCAAACTTAGATTTTGAGACAGTATCATTCTCCAAATACACAATTTGTTCATTTAATAACTTAATCTTTTTATCTTTTTCTTTTAATCTTTGCAAAAGGTCAGTATTATCCATTTGCTCTGATTTAATATCTTCAATTTTATTTTCGAGATTTTTAATTTTTTCTTTTTTCTTTTCCAATTTTGAAATTATATTTTTGATTTCTTCATTTTTTTGTTCAACAATTTGCTCCTTTTCTTGAATAAGTGATTCCTTATTTGTAAGAGTCTTTTTTAAATTGGTTAGCTCTAAACTGAGACTTTCAAAATGATTATCTTTCTCTTCAATCTTAGAATTTAAATTTTGGATTCGTTGATTTAGCTCTTCAATTTTTTCAATATCTTGTTCTTGTAATTGTTTATTTTGAGAATAATTATCTAATTCACTTTCTAATTTATTGATAATACTATTCTTACTTTCTATAGTTTTCTCAAATTCTTGTTCATTTTTGGAAATTTTTTCTTGTAAAGCATTTATACTTTCCTCATCTTGTTTACTATTCTTAAGAAGATTCTCCTTTTCTGATATTAATTCCTCCTTTTCATTGGTTAATTTCCTTAAAGTTTCTTTCAAAGTTTCATTTTGTTCTCGAAGTATTTTAATTTGCTCATCTTTAGACTTATCTGTAGCCATATCATCTTCTTGTTGTTCAGTATCCTCCACCCATCCCAGAGTGGATAATGCTTCCACTATTGAATCTTCTTCTTTATTGCGTTTCTCTTGTTTATCTTCCATATGTTTAAAAAGATTGTTTGGATTATTAAATTTTTTTATTGATACTTTTGAAATTTTTAAAAAAATTGAGTAGATCTAAGCAGAAAACTTGAAATATTAAATTATAAATCAGATAATTACTCTTGTAAGAGTATAATTTATTTTATACATAATATAAAAAATTAAAATCAACCATAGATACTTCTTAATCTATACTGGTAAAAACATACTTTCTATCTAGGAAAAATTTAACAGTATATCCAATAAAAAGAGCTGTGAAGGAATTTATTTCTAAGGGAGTACCAATAAAATTAGTTAGTAAAAATTGGATTCCAACGTTTAACAATGTTGTAAAGATTGCAAAGCTGAAGTATTTTATGAACTCCAAAGATGTTTGTTTAGTTTTTAACGATTTTTTCTGGAAAACAATAAATTTATCCAAACAAAATTTTATCAGATAAGTTATACCAACGGCTACTATAGAACCGACCAATTGAGACATATTGGGATGAGTAGTACAATAAAATACTTTTATGAATTCATTATTTCCGAAATGAGAACAAATATATGGGGCTATAAAAACTGCGTTTATTTTTTGAATTGTATAATTTAAAAAGATCATTATAACAGCGAACGAGAGATATAAAGTCATTTGATGCCTAATCTGACGTCTAATTTGACTCTTCTCAACATTCTTTATATTATTTATGTTACTTTCTTCATTATTTTTCATTTATATCACTATTCTTCTCTAAATCTCGGAAATAATCTATATCCGCAATTTGGACAAAAATGCAAGTTTTTTTGTTTAATTATAGTTCCACATATAGAACATTTATTAGGAGAAATGGTCCATTTTC
>JARRLT010000138.1:1409-10233 GCA_037386725.1 Promethearchaeota archaeon | reverse complement strand
CACTGATTGTTGATAGTCGCTTGAATGAAATTGATAATGGCTTAATTGAAAGATTATCTGAACAAATATTACAGGAGAGATACCCTGATGTTTGGAATGCTTATAAGGATAGAAATCGTGATTTTCAATTTCCCGAAGGAGAGAGTGGAGAAAATGCCCTAAAACGGATCAAATCTTTCTTTAAAGAGAAAGAGGTATCCGAAGATAATATTATTCTTGTTAGTCATGATGGATTGATTCGACTGATATTATGCTATATATTGGGAATTGCCGTGTATCGCCGATGGGATTTTCAAGTAGATCCATGCGGGATTATGGAAATTGAATACCAGACGACGTATAAGAAATGGAAATTAATTCGATTTAATCATATTTGTATGTGATATTATTTAATTTGCTTCATAAGTGGGTACTATTATATATTAATAATCATAAATCTTGAATTCATAGTATATATTTCTGTGAAAGATAAGGAAAACTAATTTTTGAAATATGATTAGTTATTCCCATTGATTCTCGGAATGCAACACTATATTCATCTGTTCTATAAGCTACATAAGTTTCAAACATCATTTGCGATATTTAGTGGTTTTACTATATCATTTATCCAAGATGCATAATTTTCTCCAAGGTTTCTTCTTATATCTATAATAAGATTATTATAATTTTCTATTTGATGATAAAAACTTGAAATATCATTTATATAAGGATCAAGATAGTTTTTAATAGGGATTATCAAGTAAAAACATTCTTTATATAGTTAGAAAATAAGAAAGATTCAAAAGTTTTAGAAGAATAATTTTTTTAATAAGATAAAATAATTATATTTTAAAGAAAACTGAAGTTTATTACTTCTTTTTATAAAAAAAGGTAGAAATTATGTACAATGATGATTATTTAGAGAGGATAAAAAAAGAAAAAGAAAAATGGGAAAAATTGTACAAAGATGCTAAAGAAAGAAACCAAAAATTTGAAACTGATTCCGGTATTCCTATTAAACAGCTTTATACTCCTTTAGATATAAAAGACAAAGATTATCTTAAGGATATTGGCTTTCCAGGGGAACTACCTTTCACTAGAGGACCTTATCCTAATATGTATAGAGGAAGATTGTGGACTATGCGATTATTTAGTGGACATGGAACTCCAGAAGAAACTAATCAACGATGGAAATTTCTTTATGATCATGGAGAAACAGGATTCAGTGCAGCGGTAGATGCTCTCACTTTTAATGGAATCGATCCGACTAATAAAGATGGCGCTCCTGAAGTTGGTACTTCTGGGGTCCCTCTATATTGTATTGATAGTTTATATGCTTTGACCAAAGATATTCCAATAGATAAAATCAGTGTTGCTCTTGTTGTGGAACCCTTTACTTCGGCCCCAGTCTGTTCAATGTATTTTAATATGGCAAAAAAGAAGGGTATACCAATAGAAAATCTTATGGGTACGACCCAGAATGATATTTTAACTATGACAGTAGGTTATATTCCATATAAAAATGTACCTCCAGATCATTTATTAAGATTAGCATGTGATTTTATTGAATGGACTGTACCAATGGGTAATGTCCCAAAATGGCATCCAATTAACTTCACTGGATATAATTATCGAGAGGGTGGAATTGATGCGGTTCAGGAATTAGGATTTGTATTTGCAAGTGCTTGTTCTCATATTGATGATCTTATTGGAAGAGGGTGGAAAATTGATGATTTTGTAAATAGATTAGCTTTTCACCTTTCAGCACATAAAGATTTTTTTGAAGAAATTGCAAAATACAGGGCAGCGAGGAGAATTTGGGCAAAATTAATGAAAGATAGATATAACGCTCAAGATCCACACTCATTACAATTTAGATTCCATGTCCAAACTGCAGGAAGCTCACTCACAGCTCAAATGCCAAAAGTAAATATTGTAAGAACTGCTATTCAAGCTTTAGAAGCGACTTTAGGTGGATGTCAATCTCTTCATACAAATTCTTATGATGAAGCAATTTGCTTACCATCAAAGGAAGCAGCTTTAGTAGCACTTAGAACTCAACAAGTAATCTCAGATGAGTCTCGAGTTACTAATACAATTGATCCTCTTGCAGGTTCTTACTATGTGGAGTGGTTAACTGATGAAATCGAAGAAAAAGTTTGGAATTATATGGATAAAATTGAAAAAGTAGGAAGTATTGATAAAACACTTTCTACTGGATGGTTATATAAAGAAATGAGAGATGCATTCCATAGAAGGCAAAAAAGAATGGAAAATGGTGAAGAGACTATGCTAGGTGTAAACAAATATCACGTACCATATGATGAAGTAACTGATGTTTTTCGAACGAATGAAGAAGCAATGAAAATTGAAATTGAAAGGATTAAAAATTTAAAAAAGCGAAGAGATAATAGAAAATTGGAAGAAATCTTTGATAAATTAAGAAAAGTCTGTGAAAAGGAAGAAAATGTTATGCCAGTTGTAATGGAAGCAACTAAAGAAGGGGCAACCGTTGGAGAAATATGTGATATTTATCGTGAGATATGGGGAATCTGGGAACCCCCATTAGCAATTTAATGTCTGAGGCGATAAAAAAGTGTCTAATAGAAAAATAAGAGTTTTAATGTCTAAACCTGGGATTGATGGCCATTGGCGAGGTGGTATAGTAGTTTCTAGAGCCTTACGTGATGCTGGTATGGAACTAATTTTTGGAGGGTTTCAAAATATAGAACAAATTGTAGAATCAGCTGTTCAAGAAGACGTAGATGTCATTGGACTTAGCATTCATTCTGGAGCTCATTTTGCTTATTCTAAGCAGTTGATTGATCTTTTAAAAGAAAAAGGTTTAAAAGATAATTTCATGATTTTGGTAGGAGGTGTGATTCCTGCTAAAGATTTTGTTAAACTGAAAGATCTTGGAGTCTCTAATGTCTATGGTCCTGGTTCAATGACATCTGATATTGTAAATTTTATTCGAAATAATATTGGGAAATGATAATTTCTCATACTTACCTATTTTTTTATGCTAAATCTCTTTTTTTAAATGTATTAAATTTACGCTTCGTTTAATAATATATTAAACCTACTTCCTCTTTTAAAATCCCCTTTAAATCGATCTTCAACCCAAATTTTTCCGTTAAAGCGATCTATTATTTTTTTAACTAAAGCTAATCCAATTCCAAATCCTTTTGTAAAATGATCTTTTTTATATCCTCTTTGAAATATTTTTTCCTTGTATTCATCTGTAATACCCTTTGCATTATCAATAATTTCAACTTTAACATAATCTATATTATTTTCTTGCTGTTTTGAAACTATAATTATAAGTTCAACGACGGGATTATTATTATATACAATAGCATTCATAAAAAGATTATTAAAGATTTCATATAATAACTTATTTCCCCTAACGTTCAATCTATCAAAGGAACTTTGTATTTGAACTTTAATTTTTTTACTGCTATACAAATTTCTCACAAATTTCAGAGATTTCTCAAGACATTCAAATATATTTATTGGTTTAATTCGGATTTCAGAAACATCTAGCTTGGTGAATTTTCTAATATTTGAGATGAGATTTTTTCCCCTATTAATTTGATCTTCAATTATGGATAAATTCGTTAATATCTGATTCTCTTTATCACTATCTCTACAATACAATTTAATAAGTTCATGAGCTGATAATATACTTTGAAAGATATTATTTACATCATGTGTGAAAATATCTCTTAAAAATTCAGCTTTTTTAAATGCTGTACGATACCTTTCCTTTGATTGTTTTAATTCTTTTTCTGCTCTTTTTAAATCTGTAATTTCCTTAGCTATAGCAATCATGCCTATTGGATTATTTGAACCATTTTTCAATAAAGTTATCGTCATAAGGGAAGGAAAAATTATTCCATCTTTTCTTTGATGCCATATTTCTCCTTTAAATATTCCCTCCCTCTTTACACATGAATTAGCGTTGTTTACAGCTATCATTTGATCTTTATTATGGAATAGAGAAATGTGTTTCCCAATTAATTCCTCATGTTCGTATCCATGCATTATAGCAAATGCTTTATTAGCAAATATAATATGACCCTCTAGATCTGTCACTTTAATTCCTTCATTACTTTGTTCAATCGCAGAACTAAGAAGATTAATTTTTGCTAATTTACTTTTTTGCTCTTGCATATCTCTAAAGATACCTTGCATAAAATTCTTATTATTTATAGTTATTCGGGAAACAGATATATGAACTGGAATAATTTTTCCTGATTTTGTTACGACCTCTGCGTCATCTTCACTATTTCCATTAGATTCAATATGTTTCTTGAACATTTGTGCATAATATTCTCTTTTGTTAGGGGGATGTAAAAACTTTTGATGCAACCCAATTATTTCCTCTTTACTTTTCTCTAAGAGTTTTTCAGCTTTTTTATTACAGTTTATTATCTTTCCTGTTTCAACATCACCCCAAAAAATAGCATCGGAGGCATTTTCAAAAGTTTCTCTGAATATTTGCTCAGTTTTTAATAAATTCGCTTCTAAATCTTTATATTTTGTAATATTGATAATTAGATCAATAACTTTATTTGTTATTCCTTCTTTTTCTGAGATTGGCGATGAAATTAATGAATATGTCTCCCCATTTTGCTCTTTTATTTCAATTCTTTGTAAAATTTTACTTTTAACATCATTCCTTAATGAACATAGTTCGCATGGAGCATCCATCTTCATAAAATCTTTATAACATAATTTTCCTTGTAAATCACCAAAGCTTTTTCTCATTGGCTTGTTCTGATATTGAATTTTGAAGTTTTTATCAATAATATTAATTCCTATTTCAACTTCATCCAATGCCTTAATTAAAGAATTGTATATTAATTCAAAATTTTGTGTTGCTAAATTATTTCCTTCTATAACATTTAGATTTTTAATAAATACTAATAATTGAGAATTTTCCAATGGAATAATTTCAACATCATAACATCTCTTAAATTCATCATTGAAGAAAAATCTAAGTAGTTTATTATAGGTGCCAAAATAGTCTCGAGATTCTTCTAGAATCAATTAATTACGTCACCGATTATTATTTTTTAAAATGATAGACTATAAAAAATTCCTATTGAATACTTAGAAAATAGAAAAAAATGTAAAAATTTTTAGATTCATATTTTACAATAAACATAAATCTTTAAAAATTGTGTTAATAAATCTTAAGTTTGAGTATCTGGATCAATTATGTGGCAAATATATCTCTAAAGAGGAATCATCAAAAACTAATAAGGGCGTTGCTAGAAAATTAGGTAAATATTATAATAAAATCTTATCATCAATTCCAAACTATATGAATTTCTTATTATAATTTGAATAGTATAAATATCTTTCCTCTAATCAATTAATTGTCTGGTTAATATTAATTATTAGAATCAAATTTATTTTAAGGATCTTTAGAATATGAATTTATGAGAAATTTAAATGGGAATCATATCTTAATTCCAATTTTTTTAAATGAATTCGAAGTGAAATATAATATAATTATCCAGATTTTAATATCTATCACATTATCTTAATTAAGATTATTTAAGTGAAGATTTAATATTTTTATTATTGGAAAATTTGGAAATTTTAATAAAAAATAAATTCCAAATAACACTTTTTAACACAAATAGTATTATTAGAAAGCAATATTTCCTTAACTACTTGGTGTCATTCACTTGAAAAAAGATTATAATATAGATGAATTATGTGAAAGATTTAAAAATCACGATAAGGTTGCTTTAGCAAGACTTATTTCTATAATAGAGAATCATCCAGAAAAGTCAACAGAAGTTTTTAAACACTTTGAGGATATTAAGAAGAATTCCTTTATTGTAGGAATTACTGGTTCCCCTGGAGTAGGGAAGAGTACATTAACAGGAAAAATTGCTAAGCGTCTTTTGGATGAGGGTAAATCTATTGGAATAATTTCAGTTGATCCAACTTCTCCATTCAGTGGAGGTGCCTTTCTTGGAGATAGGGTCCGAATGACTGATATTTCATTACATCCCAACGTTTTTATGAGAAGTTTAGCCTCACGAGGTTATAAAGGGGGTATTTCGAGAGCAGTATTCGATATTTCCATGCTTTATGAAGCTTATGGAATGGATCTTATAATAATTGAAACTGTAGGTGTAGGTCAAGCAGAATTTGATATATATAATCTAGCTTATACCATTGTGGTAGTTCTTGTTCCAGGATATGGAGATGCTATCCAGATGCAGAAAGCAGGGATTATTGAAATTGGAGATATATATGATGTTAATAAAAAGGATTTAGGTGGAGAGGACATTGCTGTTCAAATTGATATGATGTTGGATGATTCTACTTTTGAAAGTGGTTGGAGACCTCCAGTTTCAATGACAGATGCAGTTAATGGAGACGGTATAGATGAACTAATTCAAAACATAAAAGATCATAAAGAACATCTCGAACTTTCAGAATTGATAAGCCAAAAGAAGCGAAACCGATTTTTATATAAGATAAAGGAATTAATTTTAACAAAAATTGAAGATTTAGTTTCAGAACAAATCTTCCAAGAATCAGATATAAATGAAATCGTCGAAAATGCCTTAGATGATGGAAAATTCAAAATTTATGAAAATATTCAGCAAACTTTTGATAATATAAAATTTGAGATTAAAAGAAAATAAAAAGATCCTTATAATGTCTTTCTTTTTATACTTCATTTAAGTAAGTAGTGATAAATTCATTTTTTCAACTTTTTTTGAAGAAATTGAAGGTTCTACTTTCAAAAAAATTTTTATAATATAGGTGGTTCTTTTCAAATGGGAATATTTTTTAATTTTATAGGGATATTATTAAAAGATTTATTCTAAATAATTTTATTTAGCTTTTCTATTAATAACATCAATTGGATATATAGGTGATATTTTATTGGAAAGTATAAAAAATCTGATAAGACGTCTTAAAAAGAAGAGAAAATTAATTAGGATGACAATTGTTGGAGATGGAGCTGTTGGAAAAACTACATTAGTTCAAGCGATGCTTAAATATACCAAATTTAATGGAAATAGTTTTAATTTATATTCAGAAAATTTAGAAAAAATAAATAGAACTCCTTTTATGGAAATTGAATCATGGAATTATAGAGATTTACAAATACAATGCTTTGATCTCGCTGGTCAGAGGACAGTAGGATCTCATCCTTTAGATATTCTTAGAGACCAAGTAGTAAAATCTATAGACATCTATATTTTTGTTTTTTCTCTAAATCGTTTTGAGTCTTTTGAAAATCTTCAAAACTGGTTGGAATTATGTCTGGATGAAGGAACAAAAAAATTACAAAGAGATAAAAATAATCAAATTGGATTAATTCTTGTTGGAAATAAAGCAGATTTAGATAAAAATGTACCCGAAGAACTCATTAATCCTGTTGTGGGTGAAAATAAATATTTTAATGAGTATATAGAAACAAGTGCTATAAAAGGTATTGGAATAAAAGAATTACTGGATACGATTGGAGAGATTGGTAAGAAATTACTCAATTTAAATGAATAATGACGCCCTATAATTTTAATTATTATTAATTGAAATTAAACAACTAATCTAGGTTGATATCTAAATGGTTGATATTGAGTGTAAATTATGCAATAAGATAATAAAATTTGATGAGAATAGTCCTGATACCTATCTAAGTAAAACTGAAAGTGGTAATGCGATGATAGGGAAGCTTTTTACATTTAGAGTCAGTCATAAACTTGAAGATAATATACAGCACATAAATGTAGTTGTTATTGATCAAAATGGAGAATATCGTGCGCATAAAGATTATTATGAAGAAGTAACAGAAAAAGGTTCTACTGATTTATGGGATAAATTAGTACGCCAATTCCCGATTGAATTAAGGCCTTACTTAAATTTAGCAAGTAATGATGATAAAATATTATTATCTACAAATTTAGAAGAACCTTTTAACAAATCAATTGAAGAATGGTATTATAGTTTTAAGGATTTAAAAGAAAAATATCCTATGAATAGGTTAATTAATTTGTTCTCAGTAAGATGGAACTTTATCATTGGAAAGCATAAAGAACTCTTGAATGAAGATATTCTCCCTAATCCTTGGTCATTTCCCCAATATCTTAGATTAAAAGCTCGTTTTTCACCCTCTCCAGATTTAATAGATAAAATTAATGAGATTGATACGAACAATCTTCCTATTTTAATTCAAATTGAGACTAAGGTTGCCAAATCTGAAATTTATCTTCGGTTAGGTAGAACAGATCTTTTAGAGAGTTTGTATGAAGAGATATATGAAAAATGGGACAGAGAATCCTCAATTGAAACAAAAACGGGATTAATGTTAGTACAGGCTTATTATAGCTTTGGTTTATGCACTTTAGGAAAAATAAAAAAAGCTTTGAATTTAGTCGAACCATCTTTTAATTTTGGGGAAATCTTGGAAAATCGTGAAATCATTAGTATTGCAGGAAATTTTTTCGCAGCAATCCTACAAGCAGGTGGGGAATTAGATAAGGCTTTAGAAATCTATAATATTGTTTTGGAAACAAGCAAGGAAATCGGGGATGAGAGGATGCAGGCAGTCATTTTAACCAATATATCGATAATAGAATCAAAACAAGGGCTATATGATAAAGCACTTAAAAGACAAAAGTCAATATTAAAATTACCTATTGTTCAAGAAGAATATTATCTTAAAAGTTCCCTTCAAGGTATAATTGGTGAAACTCTTTTTATTGCCGAAAGATATGAAGAGTCAATAGAATTATGTAAAAATATATTATCTGAAGAGCATGTATCTACTTATTATAAATCCCAAGCGTTATCAACTTTAAAA
>JARRLT010000138.1:0-1400 GCA_037386725.1 Promethearchaeota archaeon | reverse complement strand
AATTGCTGGAAAACAAAGTTCTCAAGAATTATTAGAGTATGTTAGAGAGAATCTACTTGAAGATAAAGATTTTAGAAGTTCACCTATGGGAAAGATTTTTAAATATGATCTTCAAGCTATCGAAGCTGAATTACAGGATGACTGGATGAAAATGGTAGAGAATTTAATTCAAGAAAGGAAAACAATGATATCTAGTAAATCAGTTGAAGATGTTAGTGATATTGAAATAAGATTAGCTCAAGGATACTATAAATTTTATCAAGAAACAAACAATCTTGAATATCTTAACCATTCATATAATCATTTAGATTTAGCTAAAATAATTGCTGTTGATAATCAAAGCTATTTGGATCTAGCCCGCTTAAATATTCTTAAAGGATTACTTGCATTAGAAAGTAAAATCCCAGAACAAGCCAAAAAGCATTTTAATGAAGCATTAGAAATTGCTAAAAAACATGATTTGAAGAATGTGGAAGAAACTGTTATTCATCATATAGATGAGTTGGAAAGGGGAACTATTGATAGTTCTGAATCTGTTTTGAGAAAAATGTTTCGAATATTAACCTTTCGAAAATCCGAAGAAAAACCTACACCTATACGAGAAAGTAAAATCTTCTCAATTTATCTTAATAAAGTTGATAATTCATGGGAATCATTCTTTAAAAATGACAAAGAGGGAAACATTGAGCATATAAGTTATCTAAAAGGTTTTTGTGATTTATGGAAAAATCTTCAAGGTAAAATTGTTCGAGAACAAGTTGATTACTTTCCCGTTAGTAAAGGATCAGTATTAGTAGAAAACACTGAAAATTTTCAATTAATTGCTTATTGCAATGATTTGGATTACATGACACGGTTGTCGATTCAAGACATTTTGGATTCTTTGGAAAAATTTTCTCTAAAGAATATACCTGAAGAACTAACTAAAAAATCTTTAGAGATAATAAATAATAATTTGTCTAAATTTAAAGTTATTGAATAGATTAGAGATTTATTCTTCTTATTATATTTCTTTTTCATTATCCATTATCTAAACAGCATTCTATAAACTTTTTAAAAATTCTATTATCTATTATATGTAATTGTTTTAAACTCTTTCTACGTTTTTCATACGTTATTGAACCCTTTGAATAAAAAAACAACTGTTAGAAAAGTGCACCTTAATCCTTTTAAATTTACAAATTCATGTTATTAAATGGAATAGTATAATAATAATGGTAGTGTTTAAAATGATTAAAAAACAAATCAAAATTTTTTTGTCTAAAATTATTGGAATATTATCTATAGTTGTCACAAGCCTCATTCAATACGTACCAAGCGCTAATATCTGGTTTGGAATTATGAGCCTCCCGTTTATTTCTTATATATTTTATTTATCCAGATTTCCCTCAATTTTATGG
>JARRLT010000137.1:4913-13832 GCA_037386725.1 Promethearchaeota archaeon | reverse complement strand
AAATTCTAAATTTATAATTTATGTTTTAATTTTATTATTTTTCTTTTTATTTAAGAAGTATATTAATTTGAAATGTTTTTCTTAAGGTTGAGAGAGCCTATAGCAGTCATAATTTTTGATTTTTCATCTTTTTTTCTTACTTCATTGAGATGGTTTTGAAGAATATTTCTGAAAATCTCTGCTTGAGACTTATTTTCATGTATCAAATTATTTTTTTCCTTAGGATCATCCTGTAAATTAAATAAATATTCCCTATCTTTCTCTTCATCGGATATATATTTCCATTTTTGAGTTCTAAGAGAAATTAATTTGAAACCTTCTTGGTTATTTCTTTTCATTTTCCCATCTTTTTGATAGGTTTCTGAAATTATGAGAGTCGGTCTATCAAACCCTTGGTTTTCTATTAGAGGAATTAAACTCTTTCCCTTATAATATTCGGGAATATTTATTGAAAAATAATCCAAAATTGTTGGAGCAATATCAATCATTTGAATATAATCATTAATAATTTTACATTCTAAATTTTTTCCAGGTTCAATGATTATAAGAGGTATTTTCAGTAATTCATCAAAAATACTTCCTTGATGGTTGAAATAACCATGTTCGAAGAAGGATTCCCCATGATCAGCTGTAATAATTATTAAACAATTATTTTTATATTTCTCATTTATATATTTATAAAGCATTCCTAAATAGTAATCTACAAAATGAAGTTCCCCATCATAAAGAGTTTTTAACTTACTAATTATATCCTCAGTTATTTGATAATTTTCTGGATTTAAATAAATTTCATTAACTAACTTATCTCGCTCCTTGATCTGAATTTCACATTCACTAATAGCATCCAAATGCTCATTTGGGGGATTATAAGGGCTATGAACATCCATAAAATGTAACCACATAAATAATGGTCCCTTATTCTTTTGCAAAATACGAATTGATTTATTAACAACAAAGGGAGCATTATAAGCAATTGGGGTAAAGGGGAGGATTAATTCAGTTAATCGTGGAAATCTCTTTCTTATCCAACCCTTAATTCTATTGAATCCAATTAATCGATACATTAATTTGGTCAATAAATCTTTATGATTCAATACTTTTTTAATATAAGAACTTAATATAGTTTTAAATTTTAAATCTTTTACCTCATTCTCCTCAACTTTATATCTCTCACCATCTAGAAATATCTCAAATCCTCTATCATAATTGAAAAATTTGCTTAAATTCGGATTACTATGAATTCCATAACACTTAATGTTGTTATTGCTCAAAATTTGGGTTACCATTGTTTATTTTTTAGGTAAAGGACTGAATCCTCCATCTAAAAACGGTAATGTTGAAGTAAAAAGAGAAGAAAAAGCAGAAGGTGTTTCTGGACCATTTGTAAAGGCATTTAAAAATTTAGAACTACTTTTAATGATCTTTTCTAAATTAGGCATAGTATTTATGTGATAACCATAAGATTGTATATGATCTTTTCTAAATGCATCAATCGTGATTAAAAAAACTGCTTTATGAGATTTTCTACTTTCCATCGTTATAATTTATAAAATTATTTTTATAAAAAAGTTTGATATCTTTAAAAGATATAATGTAAAAATTAATTCTTTCTTTAATGCGCTTCAATTCTTAATTGTTCAGGATGATTTTGAAAATATGACACACCATCTTTGATTATATCTAATATAGACTTAGTTGGATTCCATCCAATTTCACGTCTGATTTTTTCATTTTTTCCAATTAATAATGGAACCTCACTTGGTCTTAATCTAGAAGGATCAATAAAAACATCATTATCTATCTCAAAAATTTTCTTCGCTAATTTAACGTAATTTGCTACTGAGATTCCCTTCCCAGAGCAAACGTTGTATGGTACCCCATATTTTTTATTTTCACTAACTAAAATGTATGCGTTAACAGTATCCGTTACATGAGTAAAATCTCGAATCGCATTAGGATTCCCTACAATAATTTTATTGCGAATATCTTTTAAAATTTCAACAATCTGACGATGAACAACACTAGTAACAAATTGAATTCCTCTTCTGGGTCCTTCATGATTAAATCCACGAGTAATAATGCTTGGAACTCCATAAGAATCATGATATAACCATGCTATTTGTTCGGTTGCAACTTTAGTTATTGCATATACACTTCTTGGTCTAAATGGATTCTTTTTAATATTTTCTACTACGGGAACTTCTTCGGGATCTACTAACCCATATTGTTCACTACTACATGCAACTTGTATGCTGTCTAATTCATCGTCAATCCTTCTTGCAGCTTCAAAAATATTTAAGGTACCTTCTATATTATTTTGTGCAACTCTTACAGGTTCTCTAAATGATGTTGGAACAAATGATTCTGCAGCCAAATGAAAGATCGCATTAGGTTTAATGTCTTCGAATAAACCAAGAATCCTTTCAGCGCTTGTAATATCCGCTTCATGTAAAAATATATTCCCGCGTAAATGTTCAATATTTTCATGCATAGGTACGGCATGTCTTCGTATGGTACCATGAACTTCACATCCTAAATCAAGAAGATCTTCTGCTAAATGACTTCCAGCAAAACCACTAATACCTGTAATTAAAACTCGTTTCTCCTCCCAAAATTTTTTATTTGGAAATTTTGATTTTCTATCTTGAAACTCATGAAGATAGGGTTCTAAGTTATCTGGATTAATAATGTATCCCTGACTTTCTAATTCTTCCACTCTAGGGTTAATCTCTACTACATTTTCAATTGGTATTAATTTGTCCATAATTATTTTCATTTTTTATTTTTAATAAATAAATTAATTAAGCCTTATTTTTGTTGTTTTCTATAAGGATCTGTTTTGTGGAATATTGTGAAATATATATTTAAATATGTTTTATAAAACATTTATCATTCGATCAAATTTTTCTTCTAAAATTATCAATTACTAATCCCAATAAATATTTTTCAATTGAATTTCTACATTCATTAGATTTTATAGTGAGTGTAGTTTAAAAAATATAAAGTAGTTGAACAATATTTAAAAATTGTTTTAATTCATAATCCTTGGATATTTTATGTTGAAAATCTTAATAGTTTCCCCATTAGCTTTGGAAAACGGAAGAGGTGGAGAACTTTCTTCAATAGAATTAGCAGAAGGTTTAAGTAAATACTTTAAAGTAACTTTAATTGATACAAACATCATCATAGGAAAAAAACTATTAAATAAAAAAGAGATTAAAACTAGAACTCAAAATGTAATTTATAGACCCAAACTGAAATATGCAACTTTAAGTTTATTTAGAGATATAATATATGCTTCTAACTCAACGATTAAAAATAATTTGCTTCTCTTCTTTTTTAAGGTAATTAATAGAAATAAAAAATTTATAATAGGACATAGAGCACCTTTATATAGCCAAAGAATTTTTTCCTTATATAACTTCAAGCAAAGAATTTCAATTCTAATTTTTTCATTTTATAAGGAAAAATTTTTCCATCATACAATTTCTTTTCATGCCAAAAAGTTTCTTGAAAATTTTTTCCCTCCAAGGAATATATTTCATATTATACATGGTGTGAGCTTTAAATTTCCTAAAGAGACATTAGAAGTTAAATAAATCCAAGATTTTTTAAAGTTTATTTATGTTGGTCATCTCGATGATGTTCATAAAGGAGTAGGGATACTTCTAGAAGCAATTCAAAAACTTTTAAGTAATTATAAGGATTTATTGATAAAGTTTGAGTTTTGTGGTGAGGGTCCACTTAAAAATAAAATCCTTATGTTAAAAAATCTGTATCCAGAAAGGATAATATATGAAGGGTATATCCCAAATGATAAAATTTCTTTCCATTATGCTTTAAGTGATATATTTCTTTTTACATCTAGAAGAGAACCTTTTGGAAGAGTATTAATAGAAGCATTGGGTGGAGAATTAATAATTATTTGTACTAAGACAATAGGATCTGTTGAAATATTGAAAAATAAAAAATTTGCCTATTTTATTAATCTAAATGTTCAAGAGATATGTGAGAAAATTTTAGAAATTTATATGGTTTGGGAGAATAATTATAATCAATTTAGAGATTTACAGAAAAAAGCCAAAATATATGCAAGACAAAATTTTTCCTTATCTAATGAAATTGGAGATTTTAAAATACTAATAAATAATATTTCTAAAATTTAATAAATATCAACAAGGAGTTACGAGATATGAAAATAGCTATGATCACTTTTGAATTTTACCCCAAATTTGGAGGAATCTCTCATACAAGTCAAAATTTGTGCAAATCTTTTAAGAAAAAGAATGAAAAATTGTATATTTTTAATCCCTTTTATAAGGGAAAGAATATTTTTGACATATTAACTAAAAGAACATATAAATTCTCTGACTATCCTTCTATGCTTTTAAAAAAGAAGAACCGAAGGCTTTTGCTATTTGTAATCAAAAGAATAGTTACTTCAGATAGAATCCTCTTATTTGATAAATTAAAAATTATTCTTTACTTACTTTATCCAAAAATTGCAATCCAATTCATTAATAATCTCAAATCCTTAATTCCATATTTTAAACGAATCAAATTCGATATTGTATTTGGAACAGCGACGGGTGGCCCTACTATAACCTTGTCTTATCTGTTATCCATCATTTTTAATCTTAAGGTTGTTTGTTTATCACATGGAGACGACTTTCTAATTGAAAACCCGGTTTCATTAAAATCTTGTTTTTTCAAGTATTTGGATAAAATCATTCTTAGTAATATTATAATGAAAAATTTATTTAATAAAATCCATAGAAATATTTCTGATAGGAAATTAAAAATCATCAATCGTGGTATCTTTCCTCAAGAATACCATATTTCTGAGGGAAAATTCGATCTAAGAAAAAAATTTAATCTCCCTCAAGACAGTTTTATTTTATTAAGTGTTGGAAATCATGTAAAAAGAAAAGGTTTTGACTTGGTTATAAAAGCTGTTAAAAACTTAGTATCTAAAATCTCAAAAAATGTTTATTATATTCTAATTGGAGAAGGAGAATTTACAGAAAAGTTAGTTAGACTAAGTAAAGAATTAGAAATAGAAGAAAATATAAAATTTTTAGGAGAAGTAAATAATAATTTAAGAAATAAATATTATAAGGCATCAGATGTATTTCTTATGCCCTCTCGTGTAGTAAGTAACTCTCTAGAAGGTTTTGGAATTGTTTTTTTAGAAGCAAATTACTATAAACTTCCAGTAATTGGTACTAAAACTGGTGGTATAAATCGAGCAATTATTAATGAAAAAACAGGATTTTTAATTAAACCAAATAATTTAGATGAGTTAACTAAATATATATTATTTCTTTATAATAATAAAGAAATTTGTGAAGATATGGGAGAATTTGGCAATAAAAGAGTATTAAAGGAATATAATTGGAATATTTTGGTCGAGGATTATATCAAAACCTTTAAAGAGATTTTGAGAAACAATTAATAAGAAATTTAAAATCCCTAATTCTTTTTTTAACGATTAGTTCGAATTTAAAGACGCTTTAAAATTAGAAAACTTGTTTATTGAATGTTTTTCCTTCTTTTATATGCTTTTTTAAAGAATACTATCTCAAACGTAGCAACTATATTTATTAAAAAGTCAACGTAAATATATAATAATACTTTCAGCAGAAATTGTATGCTTAAATCGAGTCCATTATTAGGATAAACCTTCCTAATGAAAACAATTTTCCTAATTTTTTTGAAATAATAAGCAATTAGAATAAACAATAATAAATAAAGGAATATCACATTTAGAATGACTAAAAATGGTAATATAAATACAGAAATTGAGATAATTACCAAAAGAATATATCTTAAGATCCAAAATGTGTCTTTCTTGGAAAAATGAATATAAAATGTATTTTCAATCCATCTAGTTTGTTGATTAAAATAATCACCAATCCTATTTGAGTAAGTAAGAGAAGGTGCAGTTGTCTCTATTAAATTATAGCTTTTAATCCCAAGTTTCTTAAAATCAAGGGAAGTTGATATCCCATCATCAGTTAGTCTCTTTTCTGTAAAAAAACCTAATTTTTTAATTGTCTTATAATTTATAAAAGCATTGGAAGCGAAACCGTAGCCATACCTCTTGAATTTTTTCCTAAAAAATGTGAAATGATTGATGTATCCGTACTTAACCAAATCATACTTTAATATTGATTGATGTGGTGTGAGGGGGATTTTTATAATCTTTTCTTTCTTGTGTTTTAATAAGTAAATGACCCTCTTAAGTATTTCATCACTAATTAACACATCTGAATCTATTATACATACTATTCCCTTTGATATAAATTTCAGACATTCATTTATTGCTTTTATTTTCCCTCCTCCTGCTTTTTGATAAAGAATTTTAAAATTTTGATCATTTAAAAATTGTTCAGCAATTTCTATTGTTTTTTTAGAACCTCCAGCACTTGTAATCACCTTGATTTTGGGATATTTAAGTGATTTAATTGCCTTCAAACATAATTCATAAGTATCGCCCTCTTTCCATGCTGGGATGATTATATTTATTAAAGAATTTGTTTCAAATTCACTTATATATTTAAGATTATTAGATTTGTACTTAATCACACTATTGAGAAATTTGTTATCCCGAAGAAAAAATAAAAAAATATGAATAATAACAATTATTCCCGCCACGAATATGAAAAAAGTTATTGAGGATACCCATTCCAATAAAATTTGAAGATACGGAGTAAAAATCATTGAAAGTTGTGAAATTAACATTAATAGAACTCTTTTCCAAAATAAAATATTAACTAAATAAGTACAGAATATTTTATATTTTTATTGTTAGTTACTTAAATTCTAATAAAGTGAAATAATATTACTTTATGCGTAAATGGATTTTCAGCCCTATTATATTTATGCTGATCATAACAAATATAGTAAAGTAACCGTAAAGATACCTCATAAAAGACTATAAAAAATTCCATTGTTCATCTTTAATATAAGAAATTCATCCAATTTTTTGTTCTAAGATATTTTTAATAAAGTTAATTTACCAAAATCAATTATTTCTTCACATTAATTAAAAATTTATATTATTAAGAAAGTAAAGGCTCATTAAAGATCCAATATATATGATAAAAAATATTATTAAAACTGTTAACTTGACAAAAATATATAAATTGAAAGGAAAGGAAAAAGAGATTAAAGCTTTAGATAATGTCAATCTTTCCATAAAGGAAGGGGAGATTTTTGGGCTCTTAGGACCAAATGGTGCTGGAAAAACAACACTTATCTCAATTCTCACAACATTAAAATCTCCTACTTCTGGGTCTGCAATTATAAACGGGTATGATATCATAAAAGAACCTAAAAAAGCAAAATCAAAAGTATCATTAATGTTAGAGAGTGATATGTTATATTATCGTATTACAGGGTACGACAATTTAAAGTTCTTTTGTAAAATTTATAATGTTAAAAATTATGAAGAAAAGATTGAGAATATCACAAAAGAGTTTGGATTGGAAAAATGGCTTCATGAATATGTGGAAAATTTTTCCAGCGGAATGAAAATGAAATTGGCACTTTGTAGAACTCTCTTATTAGAACGAGATATATTATTTCTAGATGAACCCACATTAGGATTAGATGTAAAATCTATTTCTTTTATTATAGATATCTTAAAAAAACAGGAAAAAACCATTTTTTTAACGAGTCATGATATGGCTGTGGTGGAAAAATTATGTGATCGCGTAGCTTTTATTAATCAAGGGAAAATTTTTAAAATATTAAAGACTTCGGAAATTGATGATTTCTTAAAAAAAGATATAGATATTTATATTGAAGTAGAACAAAAACAAAAAAATAGCTTAATATCGGATTTACGAGATAAAAATTATATTAACTCAACTAATTTTCAAGATAATGGGATTTCCATAAATTTAAAGAATCGTTATAATTACTCTGATTTTCTCTCAGTTTTAATCAATTATAACGTCATAAAGTTACGAGACAAAAAACAATCCTTAGAAGAATTATTTTTAAAATTAGTCTAAGAGAGGATTGAAGTTACTATGAATAAAAAGCGATTAAAGATAATAAAAAACACTATAAAGCATAATATTTCTCAGGTAATGGCATTAACTGAAAAAAATATTAAATTACAAACAAGGTTCAAATTCCAAGTTGTTTTTGGATATATCAACCCTATCATTAGTATAATAATACCTCTTATTATTTTTCGAAAAATATTCGATTTTAATCAATCTCTTGGTCCTTGGACAAATGCTAATTATCTAATTTTTGTTCTAAGTACCTATAACTTAAATTTATTAAGAAAGATGATTGCTCCATTTAATCGATTTGATTTATTATTAGGTCTATTTTTATCAAATCTTATTTTGATATCTATCCCTTTTGCATTAATTTTAATTTTAAATTATATTATATATCCAATATCATTTATAACGTTGTTGTTTGTGTTATTTATCTATTGTATAATAACGTTAATATTTAGTGGGATTGGATTGATAATCGGAAGTTTTGCAATTTCCAATGAAAATATTTGGAACTTTCTAATATTTGCAATAAATTTGATCTTTTGGGCTAGCTGTATTTCTTATCCTTTTGCATTATTTCCGCAAATAATTCAAGAAATTATCAGTTTTAATCCATTATATTACATATTTACAATTTTACGCTTTAGTTGGGTTAATAATAGTATCATAACAACTATAACAAACTTCTATCCACATTTCATTGTTTTAATAGTTACCGGAATATTGATATCCTTTATAGCTGTTTTCACATTTAATAAGGTCTTTAAAAAATTTGGCATAGTTGGATATTGATATCAATAATTTAGTTACAAATTTAAAAATAAAAATTTTTATCAATGATGTAAAGTTAAACAATCATCTAACTAATTACTCTTAGGTAAAAGACGCATATTTC
>JARRLT010000137.1:0-4848 GCA_037386725.1 Promethearchaeota archaeon | reverse complement strand
AATAAAGAAATATATGAAGTAAAAATAGTTAATAAAGAAAGAAGAATCTTTGCTAAAAATACTATTTTCTCTTACTTATTTAGTTATTCAGACTTCACATTTTCGATTTTTACATCACTTCTAATTTCTAGGATAGTTTCACAAACTATTTGGGGAATGTTAATTTTATCACTCTCTTATATCTCTATATTTTCTCTCCCATTAGTTTTCTTACCTCCCAGTTTAGGATTATCTGTAAATTACTTCATCCCTAAATATCGTGCTTTAGAAAATAATGGGAAATTAAGATCTTTTATCTTGAAATCTTTAATTTTGAGGGTGATTTTTGTAATTCCTATTTTTATTATTAGTATATTAATTTTCAGCATTTTTTTAGGTTTCTTCAAATTATTTGTTAATCAATATTGGTATCTTTTCTTTGTTTTATCTCCTTTAATATTAATTTACGGGCTTGATAAGATAATAAGAAATATGCTTAGGGCTCTAAACTTATTCAATGTTGTTTATTATCTATTAATTTTAACGAATATAATCTATATTGGAGGGTTAATTTTTTCCTTTTTATTTGTTAATTTTCATAATGTAGAAACTATTGCTATTATAGTTCTTTTATCTAATTTAATACCTTTTTTATTTTCATTTATTTATCTACTGGTTTATATAAACATAAAGTATGATAAGATAGATGAAAAGAAAATTTCATATAAGCAACTAGTAAAAGAGCTATATACTTATGGATCTGGATTAAGTATCAATACCTATATAAATGGTTTCGTAAAAGAAGCTAAAGTACAATTAATTGCTTTATTCGATTCTGACATCTTTGTTACAGGATACTATATAGGCTTAAAATATGCTAATATTTCCGCAGAAACTATAAGATCTTTAAATTTTCCTCTTACTAATACTTTTACTGGCTTATATGTAAAAAAAGAACATGAAGAAATCGAAAAAGTGTATAATCTTATGTTTCGCTATACACTTTTTCTCCTGCTTTTGGTCACAGGAGGGTTATTCTTCCTTTCTGATTTTTTCTTATCTTTTATCTACGGACATAACTATTTGATTTATTCATTCATTTTAAAATTACTTCTTTTGGCCATTACTTTTAATCTTCTAGGATCATTTTTTAATTCAATGATTAGAGCAACCAATAAAATTAAATATATCATCCCATATACAATTCTGACTACAATTGTTTCATTACCTCTTTATTTAATAGGTTTAATATTAAATGGTATAGGGGGAGCATTATTAGGTCTGGTGTTAGGAAATTTTATAAATTTCATTATCACCATAATTTTAAACAAGATACTTTTTAAAATTGAAATTAAACAATCTAAAGTCACAATGCAATATACAATATTCTTTATAACAATCTTACTAGTATATACCTTAGATTTCTTATTTCTGAAAGATTTCAATAACCACTTGTTATCGCTCTTAAACTTAAATTTATTTCAAAATTTTAACATATTTTCAATTTCATTATTTTTCATATTATATTTAGGGTGTAATATTATTTTTAAGGTAATTTCGAAGGAGGATGTTGAGAATATAGAAATATTTTTTCAAAAGAATAATAAAAGGAATAGAATTATACTAACCTTTCTAAGATATTTAAAAAAATTACTCAGAAAGTAAAATCATTTAGTGAGGATTTTTATTTAAATTCCTAAGGATACTTTTAGTAGTAATTTTAATTTTTTCCTTTTTTCATTTCTCTATCATTGTTTAATAAGAATCTTATAAAATTAATAATTTTCTTCGTAGGGGGTTCTTCAAAATCATAAAATGAATAATTTTGAGAGCTTTTAATTAAATTCTTACTATAATTGATTCTGAAATCTTCATCCGTAGTAATTTTCTTTATATGACCAATAATCTCATCTTTATTGTCTGCATATAATAAAATATCTTTACTTAAAAATTGATATTTACTCGTTTCTGAAAAATCTTTATTTATAAAATTTAACAATATAATTGGAGTACCTAATATCATTGCTTCTAAAATCGTTGTAGATTTCTGTGAGATAAGAAGATTACATGATTTTATTAATTCTAAAATATTATAATCCCTCACAATAATAGGTCTTACATCTAATTTTTCCAAAATATCTTTGTGAACAATTCCGTTTTCCCGAGGGTGTAATTTTATTATTAAATTCTCAATTAAATTTAACTTTTTTAGCGCAATTATTACAGATTCAATAATTTCTTGATTTGATTTATCATCTATAGGATTAGTAGTCAATAAAATTGTAAATTTATTTTTTGCGAAAATGTATTTCTTATTATTAAACATATCATTGACTATTTCAAGATTAGAAACTTTATTTTTGTAAAAAAATTCATATCTTGGAATTCCGGCAACAAAAAGTCTAGAATTAGAAATTCCTTTTTCCTTATAATAAGATTTTTCTTGTTCTCCCCCTAATATAAAATAATTGATATAATTTGATAAATTGATTTCTTTAATTACTGGAAGAGCAGCGTGTTGAATTAAAATGGTATTTTTATATTGAAGATTGAAAAAGTTCGCTGCAATTCTTCCTGAGGGTAAAAAATCATTAGTTATAATAATTTCTTTAGGATTTTTTAAAGTTAAAATCCGATTTAAAAACCTATATAAATTAAATATCTTAACTAAAAATATCAACAAATAAGTTTTCGAATACTTTTCAAGTATTTTGTCAATCTTTAACCCAGGATATAAGTCTCTATTTACAATTTTAGAAGAAAAATAATTAGTAATTAATTTTTTGTCAGAAATGATATAAGTTAGTGCTTTACTTATTTGTTTAGGAGAACATGAATATTCAAAATTACTCGATTCAACATTAATATCTTGAGCTGCTTTGCATTCAAATAATATTGGTTTGATTGAATTAAACTGATTTTTTGTTTCAGTAAAGAATATTACATCAAGATTTTGGTTATTAGTTTTTTTATATTTGGACGATTTTTGAAAAAATTTTTTGATATAAGATCCAATCGTTATTAAAAAGTATAATATTGCGTTAAAAGATGCTAATAGATTTAAGATAAATTTCAAACATTTATCTTGCATTACTTCCATGGAAGTTAATTTAAATTGATCTTTAATGTATTTAAAATCAAAAAAATGATAATTTTCATCAAAAATGATAAATTTATCAATCTTTTCAGATAAGAGATATAATTTAATTAGTTCAAAATTGCCAAAGACATTGTTAAAATAACCTTTAATCCTGTATTCTAAAATTTCTAAAGGATTAATTTCATAGACTTTCTCATTTCTTTTTTTATAAAAGGAAGAATAACTTTTAACAATTAAATTCAATATAAATTTTGTTATTTCAATATTTTTCTCTTTTATATTCAGATATTTTTGGTGATTCAGAGAAATTCTTAAATTTGACAGTGAAATAGGTTTTAGATATTTCAAATTTTTAAAAGGTTTTTCATTCTGACTTAAAACTATCACTTCAATGCCATTTCCAAACCTCTTTTCTAAATTTGTTCTTAAATTCCTTAATTTTATATTTTTGTAAAAATTGATGAATTTTTTAAGAAATTTGGGAATCCACTCATATTTGATTTCTAAAAAATTATATAGAAGGAGGATTCTCATAAACTAATCATTTAATTATTTTTTCTTTATACTGTGAAATTATAGAATATTTAAAATTTTTAATATTTTTTAATTTTAGAATTAATAGATGGTAACGTTGAGAAGTATTAAACTGTTTACTAAATTTTAAAAGAAAACTATAATTTTTTAATTAAATATTATCTAAATATTCTTTAATTGCATTTTTAGATCTAATTATAATATAAATGGATTACATATGGCATTTAAATCATTTAAAAAACTTATTGCGAAGTTTCTAAAAGATTTATCCCCTAAATGGGTTTTAAGGGCAAATTTAAGGAGATTGGGTAGTTTTAAGAGTGTTCCATATATTAAACCACATTCAAATACCTACCTTACAAATTTAACACACATTGGTAAAAATTGTCACTTTAACGGTATGAAAATACTTGGAAAAGGAAAAGTGATTATTGGAGATAATTTTCATTCCGGAGAAGATATACTAATTATTACTCAAAACCATAATTATGATACAAGTAAAAGCTTACCTTATGATAAAACTTTTAATACAAAAGATTCTATTATCGAAGATAATGTTTGGATTGGCTCCCGGGTAATCATTTTGGGCGGTATAAAGATAGGGGAGGGCGCAATTATTCAAGCAGGGAGTGTTGTTGTGAAAGATATCCCGAAATTTGGTATAGCTGGGGGATATCCCGCAAAAGTATTTAAATATAGAGATATTGAACATTATAAAAAATTAAAGCATCAAGGAAAGTTTCATTGAAAATTTAAATCCTTAAAAACAATATAAGGAAAAATTAAACATTAACAGAAAAATTCAAATAAGTATAGTATGTTAGACTATTTTGTAACACCACTTTAGTTAATAAAAATATGATTAAAATATTCCTATTTATAAATCGCTTTATTATAGAGTTTTTTAATCTTTTGGGGGTATAATCTTAACAGAATATAAAAAGTAAGAAAAGGATTATAAATGCGTTTTTTTATCATAGCTGTTGGACTAAGTATAGCCCTTATGGCTGATTTTTTTCCAAGAACAATAAACACTACTGTCTCCGAGGTGAATGGCGATACGGTAACACTAAAATCTAAATTGCCTATCGGTATGAGTGGGATTGTAATACATGGATATGGTGGTGACCTTAAATCAATCACGGCTATCATCAAACAAACTTCAGCGAATGAAGCAAAAATAATCGGAAAAGGTCTCGTCGCTCATGAGAATCTTCCTGCACCAAAAACAAAGA
>JARRLT010000136.1:0-16482 GCA_037386725.1 Promethearchaeota archaeon | reverse complement strand
TTAGCGCGCTCTCCCCTGAATCAATTTTAACAGGCACAATTTCAAGTTAGCGCGCTTTTCCCCCGAGCGCTTTCTGAGTGGTAACAGACTCGGAAAGGTGAAGAAAAACCATTCCAAATGGCCAATTGATTCAGGGGAGAGCGCGCTAACTTGAACGCCCTGAGCGCTTTCCGAGGGGTGACAGACTCAAAAAGGTGTTAAAATATTCACGCCTAAACGAGTTCAAATTTTTGAAAATTAAGTTTTATGACTACTAATAAATTAATATCTTCTAATGAAATATAAACATTAAAAATTTTTTTGACATTTTTAAAATTTACCAAAAGCATGATATAAAATCCATTAGGAATAAATCTTAGTATATACTTTTTCCCGATCCTTAGATTTTAAGAAATAATTTAGAATTTTTGACTTATTAGTTGAACCATTAAGAATAATTACATTTATATTAAAGTTTCTAATGATGTTTAAGATATAAGAATCAATAGGTTGAGACTCCTTATACTCACTATTAGGAGACCTTATCTTTTTAAGATTAGAATTCTCGATTAGAGTTTTCAAATCATTTGAAGCGATTTCTCTTATTATCTCACCATTTTTTGAAATTATACCATCCACATTTTTTATGAGAAAACATTGAGATATTCCTAATTTATAAGCAATATAAGCTGTAACTGAATCAGAAGTAACATTCCATTCATGTGGAAGTTCATCTTTTTCATATAGATATTCAAATGGCAAAAATATACTTAAGAATTTTTTATTCTTATTACCCCCAAGTATATCTAAAAGTTGTTCTGGTTTATTAATCGAGAAAAGATTTGGAAATTTCTTTAAGATTTGCGTGGCATTATATTCCATAGCATAAATTGCTTCCCAATGAGATAAATCCTTTTCTAAAGATATTCTATGATCAATTTTTCGTATAAAATTGGCATAAGATCCACCCCCAGGTATTATCAAGATGCATTTTAATGTGTTAAGGTTATTTAAAACTTCCTTTAATTGATCTAAAACAATGTCAAGATTTTTTTCGTTTTCTAGAATACTTCCACTGATTTTTACGACAATAACATTCATAATTTAACTTAAAGTATAATATAATGCTCCTGCTACCGAAAAGGCTGAGGAACTTACATTATCAGGAATATTTGTTAACTGTTCAAAAGATTGTATATTATCATATTGTAAATCTTTTAAAACCTTTTTTACTAAAAAATTTGCAGATAAACCAGTAATAACAAAGAGAGGTTTTTTGGGAAAATCTAAATCCCTAGCAATAAGTTCCTCCATAAACTTATTAATTTCATATTTGATAAGTTCAAGTTGTTTTTGATAAATATAGTTACAAATTATATTTAATTCCTTAAGAGAGATACTATTTAAATCTAAACAAATCATTCGTGCGATTCTAGCATAGCAATATTCAATATCAGTTGGTCTATTATCGGCGGTCTCATTAATATAATCTTCTTGTGAAATATTACCTAAAATCAGATGGACATCTGAAATTAAAGCGAATTTTTCAAAAGAGAGACGAACCATTATATCTCTAAAGGGAAAAAAATGAGTTATTGAAGGAATAGTTGCTCTTAATCCACCAGTATAGACTAGTTCATGGTGTATTAATCGGGAGATATCATCCTTTCCTTGGCTTATAGGATTGTGGTTTTTAATAGGAATAATATCTATAGTAGTTGAACCAGCATCAATCATAACACAACAATCTACATAATTTCCTAAAAATATTGCAGTACTTGCCCAATTTGCGGCTGAAATTGTGTTATATTTCTTAAATGCGTAATCTAGATCAAGAAATTTTCCTTGGTTATTCACAACCTTAACCTTCTCTTTTGGAAAACAGTTTCTTAATGCATTTAATATGGTTAGAACGCCTTCTTTTTTAGTTTTGAAAACATCAGAAAGTTCTGCTGTCATAGTAACGGCAATATAATCAATATCATCAAGTGTGAGGTTTTGAGTTGAATTTAATATATTTTTGGTAATTTTTTGTAGCATTTTGGGAATATCGTGTAGAGTTTGTTCCCAAAATGGAAAATAAATAATGGAAGAATAGGATTTGGCAATTTGATTATCTTCAAAATGTATTAATGCAATTTTTGTGTTTTTTTAAATATGAAATTTCCGATTCACTTGCTAAATCCATTTTATTGAATATTGGAAACATTTTAATATCTCGAGATTTACAAAAAGTTGTTTTAATTTCATTAAATAATTGAATTTGAGACTCAACAGTGTAACCTGAAGAAGGTGTTGGATCAAAAATAAAAAGAATCATATCAGAAATTAATCTTAGAGCTAAAATAGCTTGCAACTCTATTTCATTTCTTTCAGACATTGGACGATCTAAAATTCCCGGAGTGTCTATAATCTGTAGAATTAGAGTATCAAACTGTCTTTTTATTTTTAAATGCCCAAAATTTAAAGTTTTAGTTGTGAAGGGATATTCTTGAACGTTAATTTTTTTATTTGTAGATAAAACTTTTACTAAACTACTTTTACCTACATTAGGAGCACCAGCACAGACAATAGTTGGTTTAGTATAATCTAATGAGGGGATTGATTTCAATTTTCCCCTTATGCCATTAAGATACAGTAAAGTTTCGTTTTGTTTATTTACAATCGAAGAAACTCTTCCGAAAACTTCTCTTCTCAACCTATCTCCTTCTTTAGGGTTTTCAATACCTTTTATCATTTTAAGATAATCCCTTTCAATTTTACTTATAACTGGAAGGATTCCATTTAATTTGCCTAGATTTTGTTTTAATTTATCAGTATCCACTAGTAATGAAGCCAATTCCTTATAGAATTCGGGAAGTTCATCTATTATAGGTACCATTTTTATTATCTTCAAGATTCTCTCGATAAGTTCCTCAATAGCAACCTTAATCCTCCTTGATTCTTTTTTCTTAGCCTTTATCAAAATAGGAGCATTTTTTGATACTTTTGCAGAACTTTTCATAGCCCTTTTAAAAGCGATATCCAATAATTCTTGGGAATCCGGTACATGGTTAAAAGATTTGAAAGGATTTCTCATTGTTCTCAATTTTCTATATGTTCTTAGTTAATTAAGTACTGTAAGAAATAATAGCTTTTTGGAAATACAAAGAGAGTTAATAATTATAGGAAAATCATTTCACAAAAAAAGTTTATTTTAATCAGAAACCGGGATTTGAATATTTTTGATTTAAAATTAATCATACAATTTTGGATTTAATTGTTTGAATTTTAGAATTTAATTCGTTAATCTCATTTTCAAAATTAATTAGATCTTTGGGTATTGATCTGTAAATCTTAAGAATAATATTATATCTACTTAAAACTCTATCATATTTACAAACTTCATATTCTTTTTCTGCTTTTTTTAATAACATACGAGCTCTTTCAAGTTCCTTTTTAATATCTTTTGGAAGAGATTGTTTATCACGCAAATTAGATCTTTTTTTAAATTCACTCTCGGATTTTAATTTCTGTATTCTTTTTTCATAATCCATTTCCAATTGCTTTTTTCTTTTCTCTTCTTCTTTAAGATTTTTTAAATATTCTCTTTTATAAGCTTCTAAATTTTTTATTTCTTTATAAAGAACATCTACTTGATCAAACCACTTAAGATCTTTAAAAATTTTTATAGCAGTTCGATAAAATTCTCTTGCTTTTTCATATTGATTATTATCAACACAATTTTTTGCTTTATCTAAAGCTTTCTCTGCCTCCATAAGGAGTACTTTCTTTTTGGTTTCCATTTCCCTTGTTTTAACTGATTTCTTCTTTAATTCACTATTTTCTTTTTCAAGCCGTTTTTGGCGTTCTTCTATTCTTTTTAAACTTTCATCTCTTTCTTTAGATTTTCTAATGTTTTCTTCGGTTTTTTGTCTTAAGACATTCCTCCGTTTTTCTGATTCTAATAGTACTTTATTCCTATTTATATCATTAAGTCCATTTGTGAGTACATCTTTTTTAAGTTTAGAATGTAAATTTTGCGTTTCATTAATCAAGTAGGAAGAATTATTCGAATTTTGTTTATTGCTAATGTTATTTTGTGAAATATTCCTCAATCTTTCTTGATGTTCTTCTTCATAGCTATCTATGTTATTCAATTCTTTCTCCAAAATGATAATTTGTTTATTCCAACCAAGAAGTTTAAAATATTGAATAGATTTTTTATAAAATTTTCGAGCTATGTCAAATTCAGCTCTTCTTATTGCGAGATTTCCTTTATCTAAACATTCCTCAGCTTTCCTTTTATCTGATTCTATTTCTGCTTTCTTTTTTTCAAATTCTTCTAAGCTTATTTTCCTTAATCTTTTTTCTTGATTCATTTCTGATCTATCTTTTGAATTTAAAATATTAGTTCTATTTGGTAGCTTTTCGAGGTTAAAGGAATCATTTTCAGGTGTTTTGATTTCTTTTTTATATTGCTCATTTAATACTTTTATTTTATTAATTTCTTTTTTGATCTTGTCTATTTGATATGAATATCCTAATTGATTATAAATGTTTAAAGCTTCTGTATACTTTTTAATTGCTTTTGAATATTCTTTATTAAATTCAAACTTTCTTGCGTAAGTTAATAAATTGTCACCTTCTTTCTCTAATTTGTTGATTTTATTAATTTCCTCTCTCTTATCACTTTTTATATCACTTTCTTCAAAAGATATTAAATTATGAACCCCCTCAATTTTTTTATTAATTACTTTAACTTGTCCTTTGTATCCTAATTCTATATTAAGTTTCTTAGCTTTTTCTAAAAGATGAATAGCTTTCTTATAATTTCTTTGTTGAATTTCAATTTTGGATTGCTTTTCTAAATTATCTGCTTCTTTCTCTACGTCTCTTTCAGAGCTTACCATATATTATCAAAAAAAGTAATAGTTTATATTATTTTTTAAATGAAAAATTTTTATTATTACAAGAACAAGATGAATAAAAACAACAATAATTAAATTAATAAAGTAAATTTTAATGTCTTAGTTAAGATAATTCATTTAATAAATATCAATTTAAGAAAATGAGAAATAAGTATAAGATTGGTGTAATTGGGGCAACTGGAATGGCAGGGCAACAATTTATGGAGTCTTTAGTAAATCATCCATGGTTTGAAATAGATTCAATCTTCGGTCATAATAGTGTCGGTAAAAAATTTGGAGATTCAATTAGGGGTCTTTCTAATTTTAATTATCCTCCAGAAATTTTGGATTTAAAAGTAAAAGATTCTAAAGACATTGAATCGAACAATATAGACATATTTTTCTCTGCAATTCCTAGTAATGAAGCAAAAGAAATAGAAGGAAAACTAGCCAAAACGACTCCAGTTATTTCGACTGCATCAGCATACAGATATAAAGATGATGTACCCATTTTTTTGCCAATTATTAATGGTGAACATTACAAATTATTGGATGTTCAAAAGGAAAATCGTAATTGGGAAGGATTTATCGTTCCAGGACCAAATTGTACAACTGTTGGACTATGCATTTCTTTATATCCAATTTATAAAAAATTTGGCATTAAGTGTGTTCATATGTCTTCTATGCAGGCAATATCTGGAGCAGGGTATCCTGGTGTACCTGCTTATGATATTGTGGCTAATGTAATCCCACATATTGCCGGAGAAGAGGAAAAAGTGATTATAGAGACTAAGAAGATCCTCGGAACCTTTCAAGAAAAGAAGATTCAACCTTTAGATTTTCAACTTGACTGCAAATGTAATCGAGTTCCCTCCATTAATGGTCATATGGAAAACGTGTTTATTGAAACAATAAGACCTTTTGAAAAGATTCAAGAGATTAAAGATATATGGATAAATTTTGCTGGATATACTGCTGAGTTCGATTTACCAAATTCACCTAGAAAACCTATAAGAGTTTTTGAAGATCCTTATCTTCCTCAACCTCGAATCAATCTACAAAATGGGAGAGAGAGTGGAATGACAACTTATATTGGAGGGATAGAAAAAACAGTGTTTAAAAATGGAATAAAATATACGGTGTTAAGTCATAATACCGAATTAGGAGCTGGGAGGGGAGGAGTTTTAAGTGCTGAATACTTAGTAGCAAAAGGATATATCTAAGTTATTTTTAATACCATAATTTAACTTAAAACATATGAAGATCAATGAAAATAGAAAGCATTACCTTAATAAATGAGAAAATTCTTGCGGTTTTCAGATATCTAATTACAGGGTATTCTGGATATAATTCAAAATAACCAGTATCTCTAAGCATTTTTAATGTTTTAATTTTGGTTACAATGTTTATTTTATTTAGATCAAAGAAAAAATCTTTTAATAGAAATCTTATTAGAGTTATATCTATTTTCACAACCGTTGAGACAAATCCATAGCTTCTGGAAAGTTCATTTCTTATTTGATTTAATAAAATAGAATCTTTTTTATTGAAAATAAGTTCCTTCTTTACTGGTACAATTTTAACCAATTTACGATTTTCAAACTCCATTAGAACAGGATTTTGTATTATAGATTTTAATTTTACTTCCTTTTCATTTGAATCATCTTTACTGCTCTTATTTGTAAAAATCACAAGAATTTTAGATTTAAGTCCTAAATACTTATTTTTTAAATTCAGAAAAAATTTTGGGATTGCCCAATGTGAAATTTTTCGTAGATTCAAGTTAAATCCGAATAACCTAAAAAGTAATTGTACCATTGGATGATAAATTTTCGGCTTAGGATATTGATCCCATGATATATTATATTTTCGGTACAAAAAGAGAAGTATCTGAAATAATAATTCAATTTCGGATTGATCTAAAGGGAAATTTAATTCTATTAAATTTGAGATAAATTTATTTAAATCTTTTAGATTAATAACTATTACTTTTTCTATATTCAATAATTCATAAACTTTCTTTATTAAAACATCTGTCATTTTATCTCCATTTTTTAAATCTAAATCCTTGAGTGAATGGAACTTTAAATTGAATTTACTTTTTTTATGTTTATCTCTTAATTTGGAAATTTGTGCGATCAAGTTAAATTCATTTGATTGGATTATAAGAGAATAATCAAATGAAGGCAATATTTTAAAGATAAAAAGTAAAATCTTTTTTATCGAAAAATTTTCCGTAAGTTTTAGCAAATTTCGCGTAAAATCAACTATCAAGGATTCTGGATATAATATAATAAGATCCTCAAATAAAATTGTCTTTAGTACTTTAAGAAGAGCATGAATTTGCATTAAAATGAACATAAAACAGACATTTATTGATTTAACATCACATACTTATCCACACGGAAGTGGTCGAGAAGACTTTGATAATGAAAGCTTTCCTGGATACCCGCTTCATGTGTTTGATATAAGTAAATTTTTATAATATCCTCCTCTTCATCAGAAATGATAATATCAATTATATTTTGTTGGTCTGTAACAAATTTGGGATATAATTTTTTAAGTAAGAAAAAGAAGATTCCATGATCAATATCTATGGAACTAAATGGAATCTGAATTTTACCTAAATCAACACCAGATTTCTCAGATTTCCTCCGTTTCTCATTTAATTCTAAAATTTTTAACCAGTTTTGTTTAAAATTATTCTCAAACATTTTTTAGGAACGCCTCCTCAAATTTTGTTAAATTTGTTTTATAGGTTTTTTCCTCAATTAATTTACCCATCTTTAAGAAGAAATTTAAGGAAGGCATTTTTGCCTTTCCAAAGTAATTATATATTGCCTTAAATGTAAGTTCAATAGTAGGGGGACATCCCGCTATCTCTAATATATCCTTATTTTTTACCTCTTTTTCATTTTTCTTTATTAATGTCTTTATAGTTTTTGATCGATATTGTGAGTCTTTTGTAGACTTTATAGCACAATCTCCAAAAATTATAATATCCTTATTATTCCGAGGATCTGGAGGATTTAATCCTGAGAGTAAAGAAAAATTTTGCAAATATTTTAAATCTTTTATTGCGTATGTTTTAAGGAAATTCAACAGAAAATAGAGTTGCTTAAAACATCCAGAACAAATTTCTCCAGTTTTAATATCACAATTAATAACATCTAAATTTTCTAATTTTTTAGGACATTTAATTATTTTAATTTGATTTTCCTCTATGTTTGAATTAACAACTTCTATATCCGATAACTCGGAAGGTCCAATTCTTCTTTCTCTGGCTTCAAGAATAATTTCATTTTCATAAATATTTTGTTCCAAGACACGTGAAGTAATTATGTCGGTTGATACAATATCATTTCCTATTATCGTTAAATTCGTTTTTTTAAGATTTGAATCAGTAAAAATTAAAGGTCCTGCTCCTTCCAAAATACAAAATAAATCATTAATGATAAGATTCGGCCTTTTAATTTTATAAATATCAACACATTTAGTTGCTATAAGCTGACTATAATAATCTGAAACATTAATTTTGTTTGATTTATTTAAAAAATCTTTAAATTTTTCAGGACTTGATTCTATTTTTCTTGAAAAATAAGGAACTAAATGCAACAAGTTAAGAAATGATAGATTAAATCCAAATACAGGATCGACATTAAACTGATTTATAATAATTAACTTATTTGTTTTTAAAATAGACTTTGGAAATAAATATTTTCGATCTTCTATAGAAATTATATCAAACCATTCATGTTTTATATTTTTTAATTCTTTCTCTTTAAGTTTTCTATTATAAAGGAGATCGCTTTTATCAAGTAAAATAAATTTTACTCCAATATTTTCGAAAAAAGATTGAAGTCCTAACATTACAGATATTTGTCGAGTTGATATATTGAAATATGGAAATGCCCCAACTATAACATCACATCCAACACGATTACATTCTTTTACAACACATTTAAGAAGATCAAAATCAATATTCGTAGGATATCCTCCTAAAGACATTAAATTAATTTTTATAAAGACCTTATCTTCACTCTTGATAAATTTCTCAATCCCACCTAAATTTTCAATCCCTTCCATAAAGTTTTTACTTGGAGAGAGCCCTTTAACAATTGTAACTCTTGGAGATTCTTGTGTTGAATTATTTAACTCATTCATTTTTAGATTGATAACTGTTTTTTAATTGTACTAAATACTTCAGATAATAAAATTATGCAATAATTTAATTTTAATTTAAGGTATTCATTTTTCTGTCAAAAATTAATTACACCCATCTTAGAATTATTTAATATTTTCTTCTATTGACAAAAATTTTTTTGAAATATATTATAACAGATGTTAAAATTACAGAGCAGAAAAGTTATTTTAGGTTACATTACATGCTAGATTTATTTTTTAAAGATACAAGATATCCAAATTAACCCATGTATCGATAAATTTCACTTATGAGGTTTCTTTTATTCTTTTTCGAAAAGATCTATTACTATAAAATAGCCTATCATATTTTAAAGGATTATGTTAAAAGTGCATTATTTGAATTTGAAATTAAATTTTTTGGTTATTTTTATTCATTCTTCTTAAAACCAAACATTTTTTTAGGTAGAGAATTCATCATTTTATATTACTATATTAATTGAAAACCAAAAAAATGAAAGAAATATGAATATTCATATTAATGGTATCTTAAATGGATCCTCCGCTCTGGGAGTGCTAATTATAAATGCTATTATCGGGGTTTATATTCTTATAAAGGCATATAAATTAGGAGCTAAATTACTTAAATATGCTGGATTTATGATTATTCTGATAGGATTACTTTGGAGTGGGCCTTCTGTTGATTTTTTACTGATTCTTTTTACTGGTACTAATATAACACCCACATGGATTTATGCAATTATAAGTTATATATGGGTCGCACCAGCGATCTTGTTAGCAATTTTGATTGGTTCAGAACTTATAGCACCCAAAAGGAAAAAAATAATAATATCTTTAGTAATTATTGTTGGTATTGTTTTTGAAGTAGGATTAATATTTTTTCCTTTTGATGGATTATCATTCAATTATACACTTCCAACCCCTTTAGGATCAAATATTATTGATACTTCTTTAAATTATGACTTTTTCACATTCTACGCTTTAGCTATTATTTTAATATTTGTTGTAATTTTTAATGGATTCGGATCCATTAAAAAAGCATTAGATTCAACAGGTATATTAAAAAGAAAATTTACTTATTTAGCTCTTGCTTTTATTATCTTTCCAATCGCTGCTGTTTTTGACACTTTAGTTTCTATTGCAATTCTTTTGCCAATTGTAAGAATTACCGTTATTATTACTGGGATCTTATTATATTTAGCATTAAAACCAGAGTAAGTTTAAGAAAAATTATTTTTTATTTCTATTACTCCCTTTCACGTTAACTATATAATCTATATAGATTATGATATTTAATATAAATATATTTTTAAATAAAAAATCTTTTTTATAAGTAAGAGTAAATAATATTTGTAGTCATTTAAATGGATAATTTCTCTCGATTCGAAATTTTTATAGAGACACATAAAAAGCGTAAACGTTTTGTTCATAAAATCAAGGAAAAATTTAAAAAACCTATTTTTGATAATAAAAATAAATCTTTTCACTTGAAGTTAGAATAAATCAAATTCTTTTTAAAAGGAAATATTCAAATAACAAATCTGATTTTATCAGTTTTAGTTAATAGCAAGTTCTGCAATAATTGCATCGAGATAAGTAAATGATACTTGCTCGAATTGAGTTCCTTCTGGGGTTAATTCTGCTTCATTACCATCACTTCTATCCGTTTTAGAACGACCTATTAACTTTATAGTGATATCCCCTACACGACCAATTATCGTTTCAGGGTGACTAGTTATACATATAACAGAATGAGGTTTAACTGTATTTACATAATTTTTAAGTAAACTTACAACTATGGAAGTAGTGCCTGAACCAGAAAGGACAATTAAAATATCTTTCTTTCTAAGTGATGGAAGGCTCGCTAAGTTCGTAACCATATGCACTTCTGCTCCCAAATGGACTAATCTTGTAGCAAAGCATTGTAATATAAAAGCAGATCTTCCAGATGCCAGTAAAAAGAAACGACGTTTATTAACCAACCCATCATGGATTACGTTTATAAATTTTTGCGTATATTTAAAATTTTCATCCAGATGATCCATATTTTCTTTAAGATTTTTCATTATGAGTTCCATAGACTGAAATAGGATACGCTTAGCTTTACCATTAACATTTTGGTGGTTAGGTTTTACATCAGCCATAATTTAATCTCATTATAAAAATTAATTTTCTCTAATTATTAATAGGTCTGTAATAAAGAAATAGATTATTATTCATTTTAAATATTAATTATCATTAATTTAATAAATCAAATAGAAAAAAATTACCTAAAAGGTGATTCTTTACCATCGCCAATAAATATCTTCGGCATGACCCATAATATTATCAATAGTAATTTTTTCCCCATTATCCAGAATAATATATCCAGAATATTTCCCATGCAAAACTACTGAATCCAATTTGATTATACCTACATTAAGATATGATTTTCTTGGGAGCATAGGCTCTAAAATCATATTAAATCGTCCATCATTACTTGTAAATTTCCAAGTTTTATTTGGATTACGATTTTTATGATGAAACATGACCTTATCCAACTTATGAGCTTTTCCATTATAAAATACTATATTTTCGGTATGTGTAGAAAGATCGCCGAATCCATAGCCAATATTGAAAGCAAATGGAGTTTCATTTACCTTTCCAGCGGCAGAACCCCATAACCAGTGAGTTTTATAAGGCCACACACCTCTTCCCCAGTCCAATAACCCGAAAGTATTTTCACGGCTAAAATGGTATTCATTTTCCCCCAACTGCACAGTTCCATCTGCTGGCATATAGTTAATTTTATGATTATAATAAAATTTATGGGGATCATTTTTATATCCGGTTACAACTACAGTATTATCCATATTGGGATTATCTTCTAAAGTAAGATGAGCCTTTAAGCCAATATTTTTAAATTCTGGATAGTCTAATTCAATTTCTCGTTCACCTTTTCGAGTAATTATCTTTGCATCAAATTTATCGGTTGGAAAATTAATTTCACTTTCCATAAGAGAACTACGAGGAAGATTTAATTTTCCTTTAGTAAATAGTTTGTATGTTTCCTCAGTCAGATCCTCAAATTTTGTAAAATCCAACAATGAAACGCTCATTTGTCCTAAATAGCCAATATCTGCTATAGTGATCTGAAAGCCATAATTCCTTCCAATGATGGAATAATGATCCCATTCCTTAATTCGGTGCCAACCAACACCAATATCCTCCTTATTGTATATTAATATTGGCTTTCGAGCCCATCCGCGTTGTTTTAATTCTCCTTCTTCTGTAAATAGTTTAGTTTTTTCTGTAATTTCATTCTGAGTTCCTATCTTAAACACCTGTGCAACTAAAACAATAATTTTTATTAGTATTATTTGTTATCCATATTTAAAAATTTTAAAAACAGGGGGTGTAATTTTCACTCTTATTTAAGATTAAAAGTTTAAGATTTTTTCTTAACAAATTTAAAATTAATTAGTTCCGGAATCTAATTGATCATGAATTTTTTTAAGATTATCACTTGTATCTGTCTTCCATTTTTCGAATGGATTGATATCTTTATTTATTTTAATGATAGTTTTTTCGAAATTTTTTCCTATGTCAAGTATCTGTCTTAATTGTTGTTTATAAAATGTAACAAAATGCATATCATCATTCTCTTTTTCTTGAGCAATTAAAATAACTCCTAAATTTCTTTTGGCAAAGTTATCAATTTTAAATTCTTCCATCTAATGGACTTCATTTCCATTATTTCTTAAAGAAATTTTAGCTATATTTGCCTGAAGATTTTTTATATTGAAAATATAGAGTGTTTCATCAATAAGATTTTCATAGTATCCAGGTAAAATAGAAAGAAGATAATAAGAGGGAATTTTCTTTAAAATTGATTGACGAATAGGAGAATCTACATCAAATGTATATAAATAAGTACTCGATTTATCTTTTGATTTAATTCTTTCAATAATCCCCACACAAAAATATTTTTTCTCTTTATGCCAATGTGTTTTTCTCGCAGATCCTAAAGAAAACTCAATTAGGTTAATTCCTCTCATAAGTTCTTGTTTAATGAATTTTTCATATTCAAATTTATCTGGATAAAAACTCTCCATTACAATTTTATTTTGAAGAATGCAAGGATGGATATAATCATTAATCTTGCTATAAATATTATAAATATCTTCAGTATAAGGAGAACCGATAAGAACAGAAAGATGGGTTGGAGATTTCTCATATAAAATAGAAGAATTAAGAATGAAAAAAGATTGAATCACATCAAATTCATCTATATTAGAATCCTTTTCAGCCATTAAGCCTTCAACAAGATTTATTTTCCATTTACTGGTTTTCTTAGACGCTGAACTCAAAAAAAGTGGACCAAAAAACTTTAAAGGTAAAAGTTTTTGTGTTGGTGAAGATACCTCGGTTAAATTTTGTCCTAATTTTACATTTTCATAAACAATATTATTTTCATCCGCAAAAAATAATCCTAAAATTAAATCCATTTTCTCTCCTAATATTTTTATTCTTCCAATAAATTATGAGATATACGGTTATTTATGTTTTTACCAAACTCCTATTAATTGATTAGAAATTTTTATAAGTTTTTCCTAACAGAATTTTTCTTTTTTCCATCGGTTAGATTTTTAAACTAATAATAATCTGTTTTATGGGAATTAGTTTATATTTTAAAAATTTTTTTCCTATAGATAATGTACAGATATTAGGTGTCATAAATTTTGAATGAATTTGATATTTTAGTCGTGGGAGCTGGTCCAGGTGGATCAATCGCTGCAAAAGTAGCTAAAGATAATGGATTTTCTACTTGCTTGATTGAAAAAGAAAAAATTTCAGAGGAAGGTAGATATAAAGCATGTGGTGGTGCTTTAGCGTGGGAACTTGTAGAAGAAATAGACTATCCTGAAAGTAAGATTGAAAGAATTATCGAATCTTTGGAATTACATCATACAGATGGAGATCAGTTTTCAAAAAGAGGAAAAGGAGCAGTCGTCTGGAGATCTGTTTTCGATAAATTCTTAACAGATATGGCTATCGAGAGCGGAATCACTTTCAAGGAAAAAGAACCATTGATTGAGATAAAAAAAGAAAAAAATCATTATAAGGTTAAAACAAATAAGGAAACATATAAATCCAAATTTATTATTGCGGCTGATAGCGTAAATTCTCCAACATTAAAAAAGTTAAATTGGCCTAATTTTGAAAGTAAAGATTTAATTTTAACAATAACAAAGGAAATGAAATCGACAAATTCCTATATCAATGATAAATTAGGGAACGATGCGGTTCATTTGTTTTTTGGTATAGAAGATCTTATTGAGGTAGGATATGCTTGGTTATTCCCTAAGGAAAATTTTATAACTGTTGGATGGGGTAATCAAATTAATCTTATCAAGAACTCAAGAAAACAATTTCAGAAATTTGAAAATTTACCTTTTGTTAAGAATACTTTAACGGAATGTACAGAGGAAATATTTAAACCTCATTTAATTCCTGTGGGATTAAGACCCATTTTATGTAAGGAGAATGTAATTGCTGTGGGAGATGCCGGTGGTATCGTAGATCCAATAAGCGGAAAAGGAATCCCCTATGCGATGATGTCTGGAGAAATTGCAATTGAAGCTATCGCAAAAGCTGAAAAAAGAGATAAATTAGATAAATTGGATGAATACTACCGAAAGGGTCTTGATAGAAAGTTTCTCAAAATTTTAAAAGCTAAGAGAGATGCGAGAGATCGGATTTTTCAAAATGATCAATCACTTAAAAAATTCTTAACCCTTTGGGAAACACATAGAAGTTCCGAAATAGTTATGAGGAAACTCATTTAAACCTGGAAATATCCAAAAATAATCTAAATTTAATCTCATTCTTTTATTTAAAAGTAAATTCTTTTCAAATTATTATTTTTAAAATTCATTGAGTTTACAAAATCCTTCTACAATCTTTTAATTAATTATAAGACTCAAGAAACAATTGATTTTAATGGATTTAGAAAAATTATTTAAACCAAAAACGATGGCAGTAGTGGGTATTAGTAAGAAAAATCCACTCAGCCCTGGAAGAATAATATTTATAAAAAATGTATTTGAAATGAAAGTTTTTACTTATGGAATTCATCCTGAAGGAGGAGAAATTGAAGGAGTAAAACTATACACCCGATTGGGAGATTTACCAGAGGTTCCCGATCTTTTAGTTATCGCAATTCCTGCTGAAGCTACTTTAGAATATGTCGAACAATGTGTTGAATATGGGATTCCTGCTTGTATTATTATAAGTGGAGGCTTTGCTGAAATTGGAGGAGAAGGTATAAATCGACAAGAAAGACTTGTAGAAATTGCTAATGAGAATGATCTTGCAGTTTTAGGTCCAAATTGTTTAGGAGTGTATACTCCGCCGCTCCTCGACACGATTTTCATGCCAACAGAACGTATTACTCGTCCTCCAAAAGGTACTGTAGCCTTAATCAGTCAGTCAGGTGGAGTTTTAGTTGATCAATTCTTTCATAAATTCAATCAAATTAATATTGGTGTTTCTACGGCAGTATCTATAGGAAATCGTGCGGTAGTGGATGAAACAATGTTATTGAAATATTTCAGTAAGCATGATCCAAAAACTTCCAACATCGCTTTTTATTTGGAAGGTTTTAAAAACTCTCGGAGTAGAGAGTTTCTCAAATATGCAAAAGAATCAGAAGATATGGTTATAACATATTTCGGCGGTTTGTCTGAAAAAGGAAAAAAAGCAACGCAATCACATACTGCAAGTATATCGGGTAATCAAAAAATTCTTGCTGCAGCCTTAAAGCAATTTTTAGTTGTCCAGCATAAAACAGAACTCGAACTTCTCACTGATTTAAAGTTATTAGAGATCCTCTCGCATAAAAAGAAACCCTTCGATAGTACTTCCATCAAGTATGGCAATGTTGCTATTTTGTCACTTTCAGGTGGCCATGGAGTTTTATGCGCTGATTTATTAGAACATTATGATTTAACTGCTGTGGAATTCACTAAAGAGGAAGAAGAAGATATGAAAAAATTAGTAAATCCAACTGCACGTAATATCGCTTCTTTCAACAATCCAATTGACCTTACTGGATCAGCTAAAGATGAAGATGTGGATAATCTTGTCCAATATCTATCCAAAATAGAACGTGTAGAATGTATTATCGTATTAATTCTTCCTTATACTCCAACTGTATCATTTCAAATTGGAAGACGTATTGCTAACGCAGTTATTCAAGGAAAAAAACCTCTAGTTTGCTTTATGCCTTATATTGAAAAATATGGATCCATTATTGAAGGATTAGAACTATCAAATATTCCTGTTTTTCATAGCATTGAAGAAGCGGTACAAGCGATTTCTGCACTTAAAAGAAGGGCCCGGATTAATAGGATTAAAGCAGGAATTTATCCCGAATTTGATTAGATAACACATTTTACATAAAATTACTTTT
>JARRLT010000135.1:0-9501 GCA_037386725.1 Promethearchaeota archaeon | reverse complement strand
GCCTACCGCTCCCTCCTGACCACCGTCCAGAGATTGCGCAAACTGCTCGGTTCCGCCGAGGTGCTTCGCCTCCAGGGCGGCAGATTGAGCCTCGACCAAAGACTCTGCTGGGTGGATACCTGGGCCTTCGAACATTTAATATTTTCGGATTCTTTGGTGATGCCCCAAAGCTATCTTCAGCTTTTATTGCATATCCATCCATTGCAGATTTATCAAAAGGAGGTACATCGATATCACATATGATATCTTCTGCTAATATTCGGTTAAGTGAATGATTGATATCAACAGATTCTTCACCTACTTTACTCATATTTTTAAATAAGGTATCTAAAGCTTGATTTACTGAGGTTAATTTAGAGAATCCTATTTTATGAAGTCTATCCAATTTTCTCACTCTTCTTTATTTAATAGATATATAATATGTCCCAACTCGGGGAAAATTAATTTTTCAAGTGCCAATTTAACTGCATTTGGAGACCCAGGCAATAAAAAAATAAATAAACCTTGATAAGTACCTGCCGTAGATCTTGATAAAATAGCAGAAGATCCAATCTCTTTGTAAGAAAGATACCTAAAGAGTTCACCAAATCCAGGTAATTTCTTTCTTAAGAGGGGTTCAATTGTCTCATATGTAATATCCTTTGGTGATAAACCAGTACCGCCGCTAAAAATAATTGAATTTATATTATCTTGCGAAGTTAGTTCCTTTAAAATCTCAAGAATCTTTTCCTCAGAATCAGGAACTATGTGAGTAGAGTCTAAAATGATATTATCATGTTTAGAAAGAATATCATTAATTATTGGGATCGTTTTATCGGAACTAATTTCACCCTTTTTTAATTCTTCGTATCTACTTGTGCTCACAACAACAACAGAGATAATAATCTTATCGGGAGCTTTATGTTTGTGACTTTCATGAACTTTCATTTTTCTCACATCAATATTTTAATTTAATAAGTATAAAATCTTTTAATATCTCCTTTCTCAACTATTTCTTCTAATTCTTCAATAATTATATAACCATCGGAATAGAAAAGAGTACTAATGGCTTCTGATCCAGTTTTTATTGGAAATATCTTTTTAACCCCATCAACTTCGTTTAAGACTACGGGTTTAAAGTGATATCTCCCAATAGAACTATAGATCCTTTCGCCAACCTCTAATTCTTTAGAAAATCTTTCTCGGAGCTGTTTCCCTGTCAACCGTCTAAGAAAGTCATCAATAAAAACATAAAAACAACTTAATGCAGAAGTAGGATATCCAGGTAATATAAAAATAATCTTTTCTCGAAGTTTTGCGAAGACAATTGGTTTTCCCGGTTTGATCTTAACTCCATGAATCATCAAATCAACATCTTTATATTCTTCTAATATTTTCGGTCCTAAGTCTCCCTCTCCTTTAGAAGTACCTCCTGAAAGAATTACTATGTCTGACTCATTTAAGCAACGTTTAATTGCTTTTCGAAGATCATCTTCAATATCTTTTATAATACCAATATAATTAACTTTGACACCTGTATTTTCTACCGCGTTTCTGAGTACTACAGAATTGACATCAAAAATTTTTCCTTTCGGTAAATCTAAAATTCCCTGAGAGACTAATTCATTTCCAGTACTCATTAAACTTACTATTGGTTTTTTAAAAACTTTAACTTCCGTGAGACCGCATGAGGCTAAAACACCTAATGTTGGGAGATCAATTGTTTTTCCTTTTAGACAAATAACTTGATCTTTTTTTATATCATGTCCTATTTCCACTATGTGTGTTTTTGGTGTAACTGAAGTTGAAATTAGAATTTCGTTATTTTGTTCTTTTTCTGAATACTCTACCATGACAACCGCATCTGCTCCTTCAGGGATTGCGGCTCCAGTAGCAACGTAAGCACATTCTCCCTTGCTAATCGATTTTTTTGGTAAATCCCCAGCTTCTATTATTTCTACTAGTTTTAGAGGGATTGAATTATTTTCTTCAGCATTAAATGTATCTTTTGCTTGAACAGCATATCCATCCATTCTTGATTTTCGGAAATGAGGTACATCTATAGGACTAACAATATCTTGGAATATTCTCCTTCCAAATGATTTACTTAATTCTATGTTTTCAAATCCAAAATTTAATTGGGGAATATCATTTAAAATTTCTTTAAATTTTTCGACTGAAATGGTGTTTAAAAATTTAATAATTAATCATCTCTATAAATCTAATTAAGTATAGGGATTAATGAATCCATTTTGAGTTTCCATTAAGAAATTCTTCTTGCTTCCAAACTTCAATTTCTTTTTTATATCTTTCAACTGCTTCTCTTAATGTTTTAAATCCTTCCTCTCTATGAGCAGAAGCAACAATAACATATACCAAATCTTCAGAAATTTGGAATTTTCCTTTAAGATGAATGATTCTTAAATCTATTATCCCTTTCTTTTGTTTTAAATCATTACAGATTCTTTCCATAGTTCTATTTGCTAATTCATCGTATGCATCTATTGTTAATGTCTCAATTGCATTTCCGGTGTTTGATGATTCTCGAACTATTCCATTAAATACTAATATTGCTCCAGCTTTTGATATATTTGCTCCATTTTTCACAGACGAAATTAACTCTTCTAAACTTACATCACCTTTATTATAAATCCCAGATTTGATATTTGGAATGTTTTCAGAGTTCATTGCTTATCCTCCTGATACTGGCATTAGTAAAGCAATAACATCATCATCAGACAATTCAATTGTGGAACGTTCTTTTTTACTTACAATGTTATGATTTATAGCAATTGAAATTTCATCACTTAATCCTTTTGTATTATTGTCCCATATAATTGATTTCATTTTAGGATATTTTTCTATAAGGTAATTAATTAAACCCATCAAATTAGTATCTTTCAATGAAATCTTTTCCTTTTCTTTATTCGTGATACTTTTAAACTCAGCAAAATATAGAATTTCAACCATTTTTAGATTAAGATTATATTATTTTTAATTTAGTAATGTGGTTCTCGAGAATTAACTACTTGCTTAACAATTTCTTCATATTTAGATAAAGGTGCATCTATTGATAATTTTTCTTTTAGATTTCTTCCTAAATCTGATCGAAATAAACATCCAAATAGATTTCCATCACAACCCACCCTCAATTTAGTACAACCCATACAGAAATCATGACCTGGGTGTATCGTTTCGATTACGGCGCCATTTTCAAGTGTAAAAACCTTCCTGTTCTGCATCATTCCCCTAATTTGAGTTTTTATGGATCTTTGTTCTAATTCTTTAATAAAATCATTTAGATTGTAATAATATTTTTCATAAAAATCTTTATTTTTACCAACTTGATCTGAACTCTTATGTAATTCAATTAACTGAAGTATATAGCCTGTTTCTGATGAAAATTCAATCATATCTTCTAACTCATTATCATTTAAGCCTTTTAATACCACAAAATTAAGTTTAATTGGATTTAATCCAACTTCTTGGGATTTATTTAATCCCCTAAGTATATCAGAAAGATTATTTCTTCCTGTTATTTTTTTAAAGGTTTTTGGGTTCAATGAACTTAACGATACATTAACTCGATCTAAACCTGCTTTTGAAAGATCCTCTGCAATTTTGTACAAATAATACCCATTTGTAGTCATTGAAATATCTTCATAAAGATTTAAGGATTTGACATTTTGGATGATCTTGACTATGTCTTCTCGACATAAAGGCTCTCCCCCTGTAAATTTTATTCTTGTAACATGTAAAATCTTTGCTAGAAGATAACAAATTTTTGTAATTTCTTCTACTGTTAAATAATTTGACTTGGGAACTGTCTCTAAACCTTCTTGATCACAATAAAGACAGTTAAAATTACACTCTGAAGTAACAGAAAATCTTATGTGTTTAATTTCCCTATTGCAACGATCCTTCATAGTCATCTAACCCTTCTTTTTAATTTTTTCTAAAACAATAATATCGGATATTTTTGTATTTGGATATTGCCCATCATCATTTTTCTCATACATTTTAACTAAATCCCAAACATTCAAAAGAGCAACATTTACACCAGTCAAAGCTTCCATTTCTACTCCAGTTTTTGCCAGACTTTTTACAGTACAAATAATCTTTATTGTGGTTTTACTTTCATAATTAAAACTAAGTGAAACTTTAGTAATTGGAATGGGATGACACATTGGAATTAAATCAGGAACTTTTTTGACCGCATTTATAGCAGTAATTTTTACGATTTCTTCTACATCCCCTTTTTGTATGTCTTTATTTTTTATTCTTTTTACAGTATCTTCTTTTAAAGTTATCTTACCAGAAGCTGTAGCAATTCTGAGGATGGTGTCTTTATCTGAAATATCAATCATTATAGGATTCTAAACACATTTATTTAATATTAAAATTTGGTTCAACAAATAAAAAACCACGTCATTTAATACAATATAACTAAATAATCAAATATTAAGAATCTTAAAAGCGTTATGTTTAATCTTTCAAATCGTTTAGTGATAAAAAATTATCTAATAAAACTTAAAAATAACTTGTTCTAAATTTAAGTAATTTTATATCTGTAGCTTTGAAATTTAGATAAATCTTTGAACCTTTTTTTAATTGCATTTCGTTTAGAGAAAGTTTTGTTATTGTTACTAAAAATTCCTCTGCATTTGATTGAACAATTAGATGACATTTATTACCTAATTCTCTAATCTGTTTAATATTCCCCTTAATGGAATTCTGATAACTTGTATCAGTTGGGGCTTTTCTCATTATTCCAATACTTTCAGGACGTATACAAACTTTAACAAAACCATTTGTTTTTTCAGCTGCGTTTATAATTGTATCTTTAATTTTAACTCTTGTTAGATGAATCTCTTTGTCATATTTTGCAATCCCATTAAATATATTTTCATATCCGATAAAATAGGCTGCATATTCGTCTTTAGGACTAGTAAATATTTCATTTATATTACCAATTTGAGATATTTTACCTTTATTTAAAACAGCTAACCTATCAGAGAACTTTATTGCTTCAGTTCTATTATGGGTACAAATTATCATCGTCTTATTATTTTTCTAAACTTCTAAACCTTTCAATCCAATCAGTTCTATGATTCGATTAGTTCTTTTCTTAATTTCTTCATCAGAATATCCTCTCACTTTTAAACCATAAGAAATATTATTATAGACGGAAGTATTCAACACAACAGGTTTTTGTCGTAAGAAAGCAAACTTTCTTCGTAGAGACACTTTTTCAACTTGAGTAAGAGAGGTTAATTCTCTTCCTTTATAGTATATTTTTCCCTCGGTTGGTTTTTCTAATAAATCTAAAATCCTCAATAAGGTAGTCTTTCCACTTCCATTAGGTCCAATTAAAGTGAAGCATTCTCCCTTCCCTACAGAAAATTTGATATTTGATAATACTTCTTGAACACTCCCATCCTTTAATTTAAATTCCTTTCTTAAATTTTCGACCTTAAATAAAGCATTCAAATTAATCACGCCTTGATTGTATATGAGTTAAAGTATAATTCAGTAGAAAACTAATTATCATTAAAATTAAACCTAAAGCTATAGCTTCACCAAATTCTCCCATCCTTGTATTGAATACTATAGCTGTAGTAAAAGTTCGTGTATACCATCTTATATTTCCCCCAACGATTATAACAGATCCTACTTCAGAAATTGCTTGACCAAACGCTATTAATATCCCAGCAATTACAGACTTTTTGGATTCTTTAATTAATTCCCACCAAAGTTGATACTTACTAGAACCGAGTGATATTACAGTTTCCTTAAGATTTGGATCAACAGTTTCTATTGCAGCTTTAGTTGTTCCCATAATAATTGGTATAGCAAGTAAAAATTGAGAAATAATCATAGCTGTTGTAGAATATAATAGTCCTAAGAACCCAAATGGACCATTTCTTGATAATATTAAATAAATAAAAAGACCCATAATAACTGGAGGGAATCCCATAAACGTATTTAGAATATTCGTTAAAAATTTTTTTCCTCTGAAATATCTTAGACCTATATAAGAACCTAAAGGTAAGGCAATTAAAGAAGCAAAAATTACTGCCATTCCAGAAACTCTAACTGAAACACTTAAAATGTTTAGAATTTCTGGATCCAAAGTAAATATTAAATAAAGCGCTCTTAATATACCATCGATGACCTCGTTTTCGAATATCATTATATCTCACTAAATTTGTTTTTTAACAAATTAAAAATGAAAATAAATTTTGTTTTTACAATTAAGTAATACATTTTTCTACAAGATTATTTAAGCAGCTGAAGATGTAGCAGTATAACCGCCAGTATATCCTCCATTATATTGACTCCAAAAGGCAATTTCTTGTGCTGTCGTGGTACAGTTATATACATCATTACATTTACCGAAACATGGATGAAATAAGACTTGATTATTTACTGTATAATTTCCAATTAATTCTTGTCCATATTCAGAAACCATAAAAGCAATAAATTTGAGAGCTTTGTTATATTGTATATGAGGATAAATATCTGGATTAATCAATATAGCTCCGTATGGATTGAGTAATATTGTATCACCTTCAACTAGCATCTCCATGTTCTCGGCAGAATCTTTCTGGAATAACCAAGTACCTCTATCTATAAGAGTATATCCTTTTGGATCTTGATTAGTAATTATTAGGGTTGTTCCCATACCTTCTCCAGTTTCAAAATACCATGAAGTATTAGCTGCATTTGGAGTAAAACCTATTGAGTTCCATAAAATGAGCTCTTTCGAGTTAGTACCTGACCCATCTCCTCTTGAATAAAAGGTGCTATTACCTGATTCACCCGCTAATTTCAATCGTTCCATTGCCGTTGTAATAGTAGTTCTATTTATTTGTGCTGGATCGTTATGTGGTCCAATTATAATAAAATCGTTGTACATAAGGCATGTTCTATGGATTCCGTAATTATTATTAATGAACAAGTCTTCTCTAGGTCTCGAGTGAACTAAGAGAACATCAGCATTTCCTTGGCGCCCTAATTCTAAAGCTTGACCCGTGCCTACTGAAAGAACATCTACTTGAATACCTTCTTTCTTTTCAAACTTAGGCAAGAGATAGTCTAATAGACCAGAATCATAAGTTAAAAAAATATAATATCTCAACATTAATAAGCGTTATGCACAAGAGGTGATATCGCTAATTAGTAATTTCACCCCTTCTAAAGATAAATAAGAGGAAGAATAAAATTTCTGCATTAATTAATATTATATAAAAGATTGAAAATCAAGATTAATTTCACGAATCATCTTTTTAATGAAATTGATGTTGCTTTAAAAGAGGTATAAATTTTATCTCCAATTTCCAAATTTAGATCCTCTCTAGCGCTAACGGTAATATATGACTTTAATCCATTTTCTAAAGAAATCTGAATTAATTCTTTACTAATAATTAACATTTCTTTAACTCTAGTTTCTATGTTATTTCTAATACTCGATTTAAATAGAGATTTAGATAAGACAATGTTTTCTGGTCGGATAAATAAGGTTACTTTTCCAGAGTCGAATTTGGATAAGCAATGAACATTAAATTTATCAGTTCTAACTTCAGCATAGCCATTTTTATTATCAACTATCTCTCCTTCTATTATATTCTCTATTCCCACAAAATTAGCCACAGTTTTATTTTTTGGAGAATTAAATATTTCTTTAGGTGTTCCAGTATCTACTATATCGCCATTCATTATTAAGGAAATTCTATCCCCCAACATTGCCTCATCTTGATTATGAGTTACTTCGATTATTGTTAAATTATGATCTTTATGAATCTGTTTAATAATTTTCATTGCTTCCTTTTTATTAATTGGATCTAAAGCACTGAAAGGTTCATCTAAAAGTAAAATTTTCGGATTAACCACTAATGCTCGAGCGAGTGCAACTTTTTGCTGTTCTCCTCCTGATAACGTTCTTGGATAACGATTAATAAGATGAGAGATCCGTAATCTATTTAATATTTCCTTTACTTTCTTTTTTATTATTTTAGAATCACATTTTTTAACTTTTAATCCAAAAGAGATATTTTCTTTAACATTCATATGAGGAAACAAGGAGTAATCTTGATACACAAATCCTAGGTTTCGATTATAAGGCTTTATATTCCTCATATTTCGTCCATTAATCTTTATTAAACCCGTTTCTAAATCATGAAATCCTGCGATTAATTCTAACAATAAGGTTTTTCCCGCTCCAGTTGGTCCAAGGATAATAAAAAATTCATTTTCATGTACTTTAAGAGAAACGTCCTTGATTTTAAAATCTCCGAAATTGGCTGAAACGTTTTGAAGTTCAATAAAAGTATTTTGATTAATTTTAAACGCCTCTAATATTTATTACGCGGTTTCTTTGTTAGAATATATAATATAAGAAAAATTACAAAACAAATAATAATCAAGAGTATAGCTATTGGTGCTGAACCTGCTATACCCAAAGTATTAAATCTATAATATACTAAGACAGGTGCTATCATAGGATAATATGTTATTAGAATAACAGCCCCAAACTCACTTATACCACGAGCCCAACACATAATAGAACCCGTAAGTAAAGGCTCTTTAGTTAAAGGTAACATTATCTTGAAGAATACATGGCGGTTTTTTGCCCCTAAACTATAAGCAACTTTTTCTAAATGAGAATCAACACTTTTAAACCCATCTATTGCAGTGTTAATAAATATGGGCATACTTACGAAAAGTAATGCTACAATAATACCAAAAATATGATCTTCAAAAACAATCCCGATCTTACCGAATGGAGCCCCGATAATTCCATTTCTCATAAATACTATATAAATTAATAATCCAGCAACACTATGAGGGATCATCAAGGGGATATTCAAAAGGGATTCAATTATACTTTTTCCTTTAAAATCATATTTCGCTAAGATATAAGCTAAAGGCGTTCCAGCCAGAATCGCAATAAGAGTTGCCATTAAAGAGGTATAAAAGGTTAAAAGTATTGTCTTAATGACATACCACTCGGAAATGACTTTCAAGAAATTTCCAAAATTAAATACCATACTTGAAACAAACATATCCAATACAGCTAAAACAATAAAAAGTATTGAACCTCAGGATGCCGCCCTGCAATTCATCGAAAGATTCGAGGCCTGGATGAAAAAGGTTGGTATGTACAGCCGCCTCTCGGAGGTTGGCATAGGCAAGGAAAAACTTGAAAGCATGGCGGCAGATGTGGTCAGGATTTACGGCGGGGGAGAGGATCATATAAAAAGTCTGAAGCCGCTCACGAAGGAAGATATAGCAGAGATGCTTACAATGGCCCTTTAGCCGTGAGGGTTTTATTGGGAAAGAAATGAAGATCGGAGATTCTGTTTTGGGCCTGTTGGGTTAATCCCGACTATATTAATCCGCTATCCTTCGAAAAGCGCCAGTTCGCTCTCAAATTCCGATTCGAGTTCCTCGCGGATGGCCTCAAGTTCTTCCTCGCCATAATTCAATGCCTTGGCTACCGCAAGTTCGCTAGGATTTTCC
>JARRLT010000134.1:0-9428 GCA_037386725.1 Promethearchaeota archaeon | reverse complement strand
CGAAGTTTCTTTACAGTCACAAGGACTGAGTTATCTTGTTCAGTTAATCGTAAGAATATATCTTCCAAACTTGCCCCAATTTTATTAGTTTGTTCGCGTAATTCATTGATTGAGCCTATTCCGACTATTTTACCTTTATTAATAATCCCAATTCGATCACAAATTTCCTCGGCAATTTCCATAATATGTGTTGAGAAAAGAACCGATCCACCATTTTGTGTATGAATTTCTAATATTTCCTTTATAACCTTTACGGATTTAGCATCCAATCCTGATAAAGGTTCATCTAAAATTAATAAATCTGGATTATGCAATAATGCTGTGACGAATTGGATTTTTTGTTTATTTCCATGAGAAAGAGTTGATATTAGTTGTTCATAGTATTCAATAGCATCAAGGCTTTCTAGATATTCTCTTGCCCTCTTGGTTGTGAATTCTTCATTCAATCTCCTAATTGAAGACGTAAAGTTGAATAAATCTTTAGGAGTTAATGATTTAAAGATAAGAGGCTCTTCAGCGATGTAACCAACCCGATTTTTAATTAAAACATCTTCTCGTTCGGGATTATGTCCAAACACGGACATTTTCCCCTCAAGAGGTTCAAGAAGGCCTAATAGAAGTTTTATAGTTGTAGTTTTTCCAGCCCCATTTGGACCTAAAAGACCAAATATTTCTCCCGAGTATACATTAAAGGATATACCATCTACAGCCTTAATTTCTCCAAAATACTTTTTAAGACTATTAATTTCAATTATAAAATTATTCTTTTCCATTAGAAAATCCTTTTCTAATTTATCTTTATATTTATATGTTTATTCGAAATCAAGATTAAATTATATGAAATTATAGGTAAATATAAGTGAAACAAATTTAATTTCGCTTTATTAAAAACAATCCTCAAATTTTAGATAAAATTAATTTTATCTATTAAAATTCGATTATAGTAAATTTAAATATATTTGTAATTATCAAATTTTAGTAATAATTTTTTATTATTATTATTTTCATTTGGATATTATTAGATTAGTAAAGAACACAAAATTAGTGAATATTTTTTTAAATTTTTGATTCTGAAAAAAATTTAGAAAAAAATTTTCAACTTATCAATATTTATATATTTTTTGAAAACCAGAAGTTTTAAAATTTCAAATATCTCATATTATTAAACTTGAATGTTAAAAAATAAAGAAACACTATAGAATTATAAAGAAAATTCTCTATTATGACAATTGGAAAATCATTTATTATTTCATTAATGACGTTTATCGGATTAAATGTCGCTTTTTTTATACTCTATTATCTTTTAAATGGAACACTTGTGGATAGATTTTCGCAAATCACATCCAATCCATACATTATATTTGAGTTAGTAGGATGGGCTATGTTTAAAGCCATTAGTTTGACCTTAGGTCCATCTTCTCCATTTCTGTCAATAGTTGCGTTAAGTTTTTCCCCTATTTCGAATTTAATTACTTTTTTCTTGAATTTACTTTATCTTTTAGGTTTGATAATCCCTCCACTCATCGCGTCCATCGTTGCAGGTGTTTTAGTATTTGATAGAAAGGAAGGTGCTATTTCATGGTTCCTTACTAGTATCATAATGGCGTTTATCGCATTTTTTGGCTTACTTTTAAGCTCAAGTTTTACAATAGAATATTTGATCCTGCTTTTAATTGTTACTACAGTAATTGGATTAATGTTCACCATTTTTTATGGATTTTTTACTCTGATAACACGGAAGGCATTTCCTTATTAATCCTTTTTTTATTTTTTATTATTTAGGATTCAGATCCTTAAGTTCTTAATCAATTGTTTTATCAGATTCCATCAACCAATTCTCTCTGACAATAATAAATTTAACAATGGTGAATTGAATACATTTCTAAATAAGATAAGAAATTGGATTGTAAAATGAATTAATTATAATAGGTTGTATTTTAATCGCGCTTCATAATTTCTGAAACATTTCCCCCTTCCTCAAAAATTAGTCGTCCCTTTTTCATCATTTCAGGAATATTAATACTTTGAGGACACTTTTCTAAACACTCTTTACAGGCAGTACATAAACTTGCTTTTCCATTGCTTTTTTCTTCTGATTTTTTTAACTCTTCTTCATCCATTAAAAACCTATTATAAAGTCTAAGATATCTTTCTCTTTCCATTTCTCCCCACCAAGCGAAATCATTTAGAAAGGACATAATTCTTGGAATATTTACAGAATTGGGACATGGCATACAATAAGAGCATGATGTACAAGCGATTATATTATGACTTTTAAATGACTTTCTTAATTCAGAAATCATTTTCTCTTCCTTATTTGTTAATGAATTTATGCCTGACTTTTCTACACTTTCAAGATTTTCTTTTACCATCCATTTTTCACTCATTCCGCTTAGAGTAACGGATACTTCAGGTTTATTCCATAAGAATTGAAAACCGATATTCGCTAAAGTATTTCCATAATTATACTGTTTAATTATTTTCATCACATCTGGAAATTCTCTTGTTAACTTCCCTCCTTGGAGTGGTTCCATTATAACCATTGCGATTCCTTTGTCAGCAGCATATTTTAAACCTTTTGTCGTTGCTTGATAATTAACATCTAAATAATTATATTGAATTTGAGCAAGATCCCAATCAAAATAATCTATTATCTTTTTGAAAGTTTTATAACTATCGTGAAATGAAAAACCTATATATTTAATAAGTCCCTTATCACGAGCTTCTTCCATTTTTGCAATAATTTGATTATCTTTAACAATTTGAAAACGTTGTTCATCCATAGCATGAATCAGATAAGCATCTAAATGATCAGTTTGTAATTTTTCTAATTGTTTATTTAAGAAGATATCAAAATCTTTAGGACTTTTAACTTCCCAAATTGGGAGTTTTGTAACTAACTTTACTTTTTCTCTATACCCGTACTTTAAAGCCTCTCCAACAACAATTATTGCTTTCTCTCGATCAATTTTGAGTTTTTCTTCACCTGATTCTTCATCGATCTCTTTTATTGTAGGTAATCGCATTGCCCCAAAACCTAAAGCAGAAACTTTCCATCCTAATGAACCCATCTTTCGATATTTCATAGACATTTTCCCTTGTTCTAATTTAATTTCTTTTACAATTTACATAAAATTTTGATTATATTAAATTCCTTTTCTTTTGATTACTAAAAAATTCTATCTCTTAAAAGGTAAGATACTAAATATCATAAATGATAAGTATATAAACTTCCCGTTCCATAATTTCAATAATTAACAATGGGATGATTAAAAATTCAACAAAAAACACATCTTAAAATAAATGAAGATTTGTCTGGCGTTCCAGAAATTATAAAAGAAGGATATAGTAAAATTCGACTTAAAACTACAGATGAAATGGTCACAGATGATTTAGGCTTAATACATGGAGGATTTATATTCAGTCTTGCTGATTATGCGGCAATGCTAGCAGTTAATCATCCAAATGTAGTACTATCCAAAGCAAATGTGAAGTTTATAAAACCTACAGTTTTTGGTGATGAACTTATTGCGGAGGGAAAAATAATAAATCATGAAGGGAAAAGGTATTTTGTGAGGATTTCGATTGTTAATAAAAATGTAAAAGTGTTTGAAGGGGATTTTGAATGTTATGTTCCTGAAAACCATGTTTTAGAGGATAAAAAATAATGAATGGTGGAAAATTAATAGCAGAATTTTTGAAAGAAAATGGGATTCTATATCTCTTTACTTTATGTGGAGGACATATTTCTCCAATATTAGTTGGAGCTAAAGAAGTAGGAATGAGCGTTATTGATGTTAGACATGAAGCGACAGCAATATTTGCTGCTGACGCTTTTGGTAGATTAACTGGTCTTCCTGGAATTGCTGCCGTAACAGCGGGACCTGGAGTTACTAATTCAGTCACAGCTGTAAAAAATGCTCAAATGGCGCAATCACCCCTCATAATATTGGGAGGTGCTGCAGCAACAGTATTACATGGAAGAGGTGCATTACAAGATATTGAACAAATAGAACTGTATAAATCAATCACAAAGTGGAGATGTAAAATCGAACAAAATTGCGATATTGTTCCAGTGCTTGAAGAAGCTTTTGAGGTGGCGATGTCAGGAATCCCTGGTCCCGTATTTTTAGAATGTCCAATAGATCTTTTATATGATGAAAAATTTGTAAGAGAATTTTATGAAGAGAGTTCAAGTAAGGCTACTTCAATAAAAGGTAAGCTTGTTAATTGGTACTTAAGAAGGCATGTTGATAAGTTATTCGCATGTTCCATTGATGAAGTAAAAATGGAAAAAAATGATGAAATTATTCCTTTTCACATTGATGAAGAAGATCTTGAAAAAGTTGCTTCTCAATTGAATAATGCTGAAAAACCAGTTTTAGTTTTAGGAGGGCAAGCTACAAAAAGAGTGGAGTTTGTCAAGAAATTATCTAAGAGTTTGAAGGATCTGGAAACACCAATTTTTTTGGCGAGTATGTCAAGAGGATTATTAGGAAAGGACCATCCAAATTATTTTCGCCACGGTAGATCAAAAGCTCTTAAAGAAGCGGATCTTGTTATAATCGCTGGAATGCCGGCTGACTTTAGATTAAATTATGGTCGTTCAATCAATAAAAATGCATTCTATATATCAATCAATCGAAGTAAGGAAGATTTAGAAAAGAATCAGAAACCAAATCTGGGAATTCAAGCGGATCCAGCAACCTTTTTGGTTGAATTGGCTAAATATTTCAATTTTAAAAGGGGAAAATGGGAATCTTGGTACAATCAACTAAATAAATGGAATGAGGGAGGAAAACAAAAAATTCAACATTTCGGTTCTCAAAAAACAGATTATATAAATCCTATAAGATTATTAGAAAAAATTGATGAAAACATCAGTGATCAAAGCATTATAGTAGGAGATGGGGGTGATTTTGTTGCAACCACATCATATATTGTTAAAGCAAGAAGTCCATTATCTTGGCTTGATCCAGGTCCATTTGGAACTTTAGGAGTAGGCGCTGGATTTGCTTTAACAGCAAAACTATTACACCCTAAATCAGAAGTATGGTTATTTTATGGAGATGGAGCTGCTGGATATAGTATAGCTGAATTTGATACTTTTATTCGACATAATATTCCTATTATTGCAGTTTGTGGAAATGATGCTGGTTGGACCCAAATAACCAGAGATCAAGTTGAATATTTGCAAGATGAAGTAGGAACTGTCTTAAAATACACAGATTATCATAAAGTCGCGGAAGGTTATGGAGGAGAAGGACTACTTTTAAGTAGTGAAAGGAATATTGAAAAAGTGTTAAACCAAGCAAAACTTCTTGCAAAAAATGGTTCTCCTGTGTTCATTAATGCGTTAATTGGGAAAACTGATTTTAGGAAGGGATCAATTTCAATGTAACATTTTTTTAATCCAAGAATACGAATTTATAATAATTTTAGGTATAATTTTAATTCTTTATTATGTTTTTTTACTTAATTATTCCGATATAAAGAACCATGAAAGAAGTTTATCCCGGTATTTTTTTAATCAAGGAAAAAGGACGTTTTGGAGTATTTAAACCTCCTGAAAACGTATATGTAATTTCTGGTGAGAATGGTCTCATTTTTGATGCAGGATATGGAACTAAAAAAGCTATTAATCATTTAATTAGAGAAATCGAGAATTTACGGAGAACTTACCCTAAGAGAGATGATAATTTTAAATTACGAGTCTTACCGAGTCATGCTCATCCAGATCATATTTCTGGGATAGCTCGTTTAAGAAAAAGACTTGGGATTAAAATAATCTTAACAAAAATGATGGCTCAAGTAATCCAAAGTAAAAAAGATTACTATGATTATTATGAATCTGAAGATTATTATGAAGATTTAATGATCCCAAATGGGTTTTGGCAGAAGATTAAATCTGGGTTTAGACATAAAGTGATTAAAATCTTCTATAGAAATATTTATGGCTTAGCATTTTTAAAAGACCCTGATATAATCATAGATGATGATTCTTCAATTGAAATTAATGGAGAAGAATGGAAGATTTTATCTACTCCAGGACATTGTATAACACATATTTCTTTATATAATGAGGAAAAGGGAATTTTATTTGCTGGAGATAATGTGCTAAGAACTATTACCACTTGGCTTGGTCCACCGACTTCTTCTATAAAAGCTTATATTAAAACAATTGAGTCTTATCAAAAGTTGCCAAATTTAAAGCTTATATTGCCATCCCATGGAAGTCCTATAAAAAATCCAGATATACGATTAAAAGAAATATTGGAACATAGAAAAAGTCGAACAAACCAAGTTTTAAGTGTAATAAGGGAAAATAAAAACAATGGCATAACTCCTGATGAAATTATTCAGAGATTATATCCTACTGATAGTCGAATGAAACAAGGTGTTGCTAGAGGATGGATATGTTTAACTCTAAAAATGTTGGAGAGAAGTGGTGAAATAGAAAGGAAAAATAGAGATAAAGGCAATAAAGTTAATTTTATAGCAAAAAAATAGATTTTATCCTAAAATTTCTAAAAACATTTCTATTCAATCGTATTTCCTTATTTATACAATAATTTCTCTATCCAAGTATCAAAGTAGAACGCTTTGTACATAATATCAAATATTAAGGAATCTATGGTTTCACTTTTTATGTTATCTATCAATTCATCTAACTCTTTCATAGTATTAGACCAAACCCAACATAATATAAAGTTTGGAATGTTACTAAAGGTCCAACAATAAAAAAGATTTGGAGAGTATTTTTCATTTAAATATTTCGCAAAATCAATTTTATCGACACTTGGAGTAGTAAATATTTGAAATACAGTGAAAATATCATTTGATTCTTCTGGATTAAAGGCTATTGAGAGTTCAACTATTCCTTCTTCAATTAATCTATTCAATCTACGCCTTACGGTATTAGGTGTACTGTGAACATCTTCTGAGATCTCAGAAATAGGTTTTCGAGAATCATGATGCAAAGACTTAATAATTTCTAAATCCAGATTATCGTAAGTCATATTTCTTGATTTGGGAATAATGTAAGGAACTGGAGTGGAATATTGAACCCCAGATAAAAGTCCTACTTTAGGAGACTGAATTTTAGCGACTTTTGAGATAAAAGAGGTATAATTATCAAGTTGATGAATATTTTCTAAAAATGCTCCTATATACACATAATTCCGACTTGATAAGATGATTTGCCATGTATTTTCATTATATCCTAATTCTTTAGATACCTGATCCAAATCTTGGTCTTCACTTTGACCCATTATAAATACATAGATTGCATTAATTGCATGCGGTTTTAATCGAGCTGTAAATTTCTGAATTATATTTAAATCAATAAGGTTCTGAATGCGTTTATATATCGCATTTATGGATAATCCAAGATGATCTGAAATTTCCCGATATGTTAATCTTGAATTACTAAATAAAAGTAGAATTATCTTAAGATCAATTTCATCCATATATATTATAAAAATAATAAAAGTAAAAATATGCATTTTTTTACCATAAGGAGAAAAAAACAATCATTATACAATTTTTATTGCTCTTTCTTATTCCATTCATAGTAAACATGGAATTATATTTCCATCTTTTCCCTTATCAATATAAGCAATTTAATTATAATGAGGTCTTAAAAATTAAAATTTTAGCAATAATCAGTAGTAATCGCAAAAATGGGCATACATCAAAAGTCATTTCTCTCATAAAAGAGCGAATGGAACAATTAACTAAAAATAAAGATGATAACCTTGAATTTGAAAAGATTTTTCTAGGAGATTATGAAATCAATCATTGTAAGGGATGTCGAGTTTGTATGGATTCTGGAGAAGAATTATGTCCTTGGAAGGACGATATCCCATTAATAAAAGAAAAGATGAAAAAAGCTGATGCCACCATTTTTGCTAGTCCTGTATATGTGGGAGACGTTAGTTCTTCAATGAAAGCTTTGATTGATCGTTTAGCATATATTTGTCATCGACAAGAATGGGTGCTGCTACTTATAGTTGGGGATTTAAAACTGTTGGATCAAAAGGATTTACTACAACTTCTTCAAATGAATCGAAAGAGAGTCTAAATATGCGATATTCAAAGGAGATTTCTAAATTAGCAAATAGATTATATCATAATATTAAGAATAATACCTATTTAAAACCAAATATATTATCACTGGCTTCATTTCAAATTCAGCAGAAAAATAGAGCCGATCCCGAAAAATCGAATCGGGTTGATTATGCATATTGGAAGAAAAAAGGATGGGCTAATCCAAGTAAAACATATTATATAGACCATCAAGCAGGAATGGTCAAATTGTTTCTTTCAAAAATTCTTTATAAAATAATGGCATTAATGTTTACATAAACATAAACTCAAAGTAAATTACTTTCAAACCAATTAAATTTTTTATTTTTAACAATCAATATGCTGATTTTAATTTTAAATTATAGTAGTCTTTCGTAGTATCCTTACAAATTGAAATTGTAAATTTTATTGTATTTCTCGCATATTTAGACTCTCTTTCGATTCATTTGAAGAAGTTGTAGTAAATCCTTTTGATCCAACAGTTTTAAATCCCCAACTATAAGTAGCAGCACCCATTTGAGAAATCCGACTTCTTTTATCTTTTAAATATTTAATAATAATGCCTCGTATATGTTTTGAGATCTTTTCTGACCAAGATTTAATATAATAATTCTTCACGTAGGGAATTCGAGTTACCATTTATAAAGTTAAAAATTTATGAAAAGTTCTCTTTATAAAAATTAGGGATAGCTATAACTCTATAGATCATTTCATCTAATAACTGTTCTTTAAGACATGAAGATTAAGGTTTAAATGAATACATGTTGAAAGCAATAATATTAAAGTAAATTCAGTTTCAATTTTTTAAAAACTCATTAAATAATGAATTTGTAGATATATTGGATCTTCCCAAAATACAATGAGGAAAAATAAAACTAAATCAATATCCAAACTGGAAATTTTAAATGAGGGGAAAGATATTCCAATTGAAATTCATGACGGCGGTGACGGGATTTTTAACTCCGGTGATTACATTCAGTTTGCCGGTTATCCTCCCGAAGCTTCTCCATACTGTTCTCAGAATATTTATAATGTAGATAATGTTTACTGGCTTTCGTATCAGAGTGACACTCCGCCCGATACTTTCAGGATAATTGACGGATTTCCGCATTCAATAAATAAAAAAATAGAAAGCACTCTCTATACTGTTCATTACGAGAAAGTTTCTTTATATGAAAGGTTAGGGTATGCACCCGATGGAAACAGGGATTTCTGGTTTTGGGGCGGTGCAGACGGAGCTAAGGGAGTGGTATATGATGCATTCAGCACGACTTTTCCTCTTATGAAAAATTGGGTTGCCGATTCAAGTAAAGTTGTTCTAAGAGCAGACATGCACGGTC
>JARRLT010000133.1:0-6898 GCA_037386725.1 Promethearchaeota archaeon | reverse complement strand
TTTTTTGAGTCTCTTATATGATGGTTTTGATAAACGAATTCCCCCAGCCAATTTATGTCCTCCTCCCATTCCCCCTAGATTTTCCTTAATTTTACTGATTATTTTATTAACACCGATCCCATTATTTTGTTCTAAGTATTTTCGAGTACATCTTATACTTAATTTAATTGTTTGAGACTTTTTTTCCTCTCCTCCCAAAAATAACATTTTATAAGGATCTAGAATTTCATTCACTGTACTAAAGGAAGCCGTATCAGACCAATTACTTGGAGGAATTCTGTTCTTTACATTGATAAAAATAGCTTTTTCAGTTTCAAAACGAGGTAATTCCTTTGATATGACTCTTAAATTTTTAGTGAGATTATCGATATAATCTCTATATAATGATTTAGCATATCTAGTTACTTGCCGGTGCTGGATTATTGACAATGCAGCACTAATATTCTTAAAACATAAAATATTTAATAATAAGGCGTGTTCAAAGGCAAACTTCAACATTCCTTGCTTTTGTGGCATTAAAGCATAATGACCCAGATTATTTATGTCAATATTTCTCTCAATTTTATGGATTTCTTCTTCATCCAAATTAATTAACTTTTTATCGGGATCTAAGCTTAAATTTGATAAGAAATTTTTAATTTGTTTATCACTTTCTCCACCTAAACCAGGAACAAACGGTAAAATGCTATATTTTAAAGCATTCTTAATTGAATCATACATAGCTCCAAAAAGGATTAGTCCTACCTTATCCTCAACTACTTCTTCCATCACTAATTCTTCATAAATCTCTTTATTAAATGATTGAAGTTTGTCCATACTCTTCAATGAATCTCCAGCAATTCCAATTATGGTAAGCCATCCATTTTTTGTCATTAAAGGGTTTATCTTTTTGGTAAAAAGATAAGTTAAAGTAGCTCCCGCTACATGTTCTAATCCATCAAAACCAAAAAGTGTTGGATTCACAAAATATAAATTATCTAAATCTTCAAAGGACTCTTTTCCTAATTCTACTTCATGGTGATCCAAAATAAAAAAATATTCTTTTCTTTTTTTAATAATAGGAACCAATTCCTCTAAATTAGAACCAACATCAGTTAAAATATAAGCATTTTTCTTTGATGGACTTTTCGATAATATTCCGTTAAGATAATTATCCCAAGAAGTAGAACGATTATAAATAAAGTAATCATAATTAATATTCATCTTATGAAGTAAACTTAGTATCAAATGTAAACAACTTATTCCATCAGCGTCATTATGAGAAATAACACAGACCTCACGCAGATTTGAGGATAAATCAATGAACGCATTTGCTGCAATCTCTAAATTTTCCAAAAATTGTGATCTGTTTGGTTTTTTATCCATTTAAATCATTTGATGAGATATAATTAATCATTGTTCAAGTTATTTTATAATTATTTTAATTGGTAGAAAAACCCAATTAATAAGACAAATTTATGCTAACTAATTAAAATATAATCAAATTTTATTTTAGATTGGAGAAAATTTGAAAAATTATATTTTAATTTAATAAAAATAAATACTCGTTATTATAATTGTTGTAAAAAAATTTAAAACTCACATTAGAAAATAAAAATTAAAAACTTAAGAAAGATTATTTAAGATTAATTAATTTTCTGTTCTAAAATAAATTGATTATCGATAATTAGAAGGAATAGATAAATAATAATGAGATCACTGCCCTCTAAAAAGAAAAAAATTATTCAATTTGCTGTCGTAAGTATACTACTCTGTATTAGTTTAGTCTTTATTATGAATGGTCTTAGATTAAACCCAGAAAGTCAAAATGGTGGATTAAAATATAGTGGTGAAGATCAGATATTATCAAAAAATAATTTCTCACCCGTAGTAACCTCAGAAAAGTATGGCCTTGGAAATATAAGTGTTTCAAATATTTTTTACAACGAATCAGGTTATACCACCTCTCCATTATTTTCACAATTAGATGATGATATCGATGATGGTGCATTAAATATCACATATTTAGGTACTCATTTTATTAAGACAACTCAAATTGCTGAAAGTAATAATCGTGGAGAAGTTTTCAATGTAACCACAATAAAATTACTACTAAATGATACGTTAAAGGTAAGTTTTGACAAATCCAAGGTATCTTCATTCAATGGATATCTTATATATCATTCCCAATTGAACCCAATGAATGTAAAAGAAATATACGTAAATGGAACCAAATTAAAAGAAGGAGACTATTATTTTATAGATCAAAAGTACATTAAATTCTTTTATTATGATTATTTTGATCAAATTCCTTCTGGAAATTTTACAATGACAATTAGATGGGAATACCAAATTAATGTTAATAATTGGCAAGTCTATCAAATTGGAAATCAAAATCTTTTCATTACAAAGAAACAACAAACGATAGAACCAGAATATAATTATCAATTCAACTTAGTGGGCAAGAGGTATGGTACTTCACTACTTTCAACAAGTGTCAATTCTAAGGAAATAAATGTAGATTTAAAAGTAAATCTTCCAGACAAAGAATTGCTTCAGAATCACAAATTGAGAATTAATCAAAGAGATATTAGTGATTCAGAATTTCAAAGTTATTTAAATCCGAATAAAAGCATAGATATATCTCTTCTTACAAATAACACATTATTTTCCGTAAATTTCACTGCTCAATTTGAAGTTAAATTTGTTAAACCATTATTTAAAACATTTGGTATTGATCGATTATATAATGGAAATGATATTAGAGAAAGGGTTTATTTCCCAACAATAGTCTCAGGTCCAGCGCATCTACTTGTTAAATACGTTTCATTTCTCGACCTAGATATTTGGTATGATGAAGTTGTAAGTACATATTCTCAATATAATAGACAATTTTCATATATTGATGCAAATGATTCAATTCATACTGACGTTACAAAAGGAATTGAAATTACCTTACCTTATTTAATTAAAGGTGAAGTATGTCCGATTAGTATTCGATATAAAGCAAATCAGAATCTTAGGATAATTGTTCGCGACAATATTAATACACCTGTTTATAATGTAAAAGTGAGATTACTATATTACGGAAGAGAGTTTGGTACTTTTGTATCTCGAAATTGGACCCAACCTACCTCACCTCTAATAACAGATCAAAATGGAGAAATAATTCTCAAAAATGTACCCCGTGGTAATTATTCTTTAGATGTCCTTTATAATAACAAAATCATTAAAACACAAACCGTTGATACTACCATAAACCCAAATATCGTTCCTACAAATATACCACATTTTCCATTGATATTTTTGATATTTATCAGTATCTCTGGAATTATTTTTGCTAGCGGTGCAATTGTTTATATATTCAATAAAAGAAGAAATAGATAAATTTTGATAGTTATTTTTGTTGATGACATAGAAGATTTTGTTAAATTTCTGGATAGGAGAATAATGGATGAGATCTTTTATGAATTCAAACAAATTTCTTCTAAAAATGATTTAACTGGAAACACCAAAATTGAGATTATCATTCATTTTTTAGCTAAAGTTGAAAGTAATATCGTGCTCTATGAAACGAGAATAATACTTAAAGAGCATGGAACATCAAACCTCGATAAAAGAGTTGTCGAAGAGCTAGAAAAAGTCCTAAAGCAAGTTGATGTTAATCTAAACCTTATTAAAGGAAAAATCAGAGAAATTTTTCTTTCTTATTCTTCTTAATTTGTTCCTGAATTTACTTGGACACCATAACCTATAAGTCTATACCGTCTATTTATTATACGAGAAATAGCAAATATAAAGTCTCCAGGTGGACAAATAGGAGGTGTGAGTTTAATTATATACGTCTTTTTCAAAATCTTAGTGACTATACCCGCTGTTCTTTGGGTACCAATAACAATCAACAATCGTTCATTGTGTTTTAAGTCATGAACTTTAATTTGATCCTCTGTTCCTATAACTCTATCTAATAAATGTACTTCTAATTCTACTTCTGACACTACATCTGATAATGTACCAGGGTGTCCAGCAACATGGCCAATAAGAGCATCGCTTTTAGTTAGGGCCGGATCTAATTTCGTTCCTAATCCGATCAAACCACCGGGCTTTGCTGAATTAAAGAAATTACTTCCTTGAGAGATACTCATTACTTCAGATTCTATCGGTATATAATTATCTTTTATTCTTAAACCAGGCTTTATTTCTATTTTATCCCCAATTTTTACCTGACCTTTAAGGACAGAACCACCAATAACACCGCCCTTAAGATTTTCTATCTTGGTGCCCGGGCGATTTATGTCAAAAGATCGAGCAATAAGAAATTCAAAATCTTCATTCTTATTTAATTCGGGGGTAGGGATGATCACTTCAAAAGCCTTTACAACTAAGTCTATATTTGCTCCAAAAAGTGCTGAAATTGGAATAATGGGAGCATTTTCCGCTACAGTTCCCCTAACAAATTCCTTAATTTGGTTATAATTCTTAAGAGCTTGTTCTTTTGAAACAGCGTCAATTTTATTTTGGATAATGATAATATTTTCAATTCCAGCAATATCTAACGCTGCTAAATGTTCTCTCGTTTGAGGTTGTGGACAATCTTCATCTGCTGCAATTAATAAACAAGCTCCATCCATTAGAGATGCTCCACTTAACATTGTAGCCATCAAAATCTCGTGACCTGGAGCATCAACAAAAGAAATATTCCTTTTAAATTCGATTAAATTTCCACAATCAGGACAAATAAGTCTAGGTTGTCCTGATTCTCTGGATTCTTCAAGCATGTGAAGAGTGATATATTTATCGCATTCTGGGCAATATAAAATCGTTGCATTAGAATACCCTAATTTAATTGATATACCTCTCTCTTGTTCTTCAGAATGCCTATCAGTCCAATCTCCTGTAAGAGTTTCAACTAATGTGGTTTTTGTGGGAGTAGAAGAAATTTCCAACTCGTTCCATGATCCACATGCCCTACAAGACCTACATTGCATTCTGCTTGACTCTTGATCAATTCCTTTAGCTCTTTTCTCCTTCTCTGATTAAATTTTTGAACTTTTTTTGGTCTTTCAATTTCTATGGCCAATTCTCCGAACTCAAGTAAGTTCTTCGCTTCATCAATATACTTTTGAGCCGTTGATCTTCCAATACCTTTAATTTTAAGTAAATCTTCATCATAAATATTTATAGAAAAATTAATTAGATCTATATCTTTTTTAGCTTCATCTTTTTTATATTTAAACTTGCTTTTTGATATAAACATATATATCTTTAAAAGATATAGATCTAATTAATTTTTCTATAAATATTTATGATAATATATCTATTTATTATCAAAAAAGGAAGAATAGGATTAGATACAAACGTATTTAAATTAACTTTTATAAATAAATCTCTTTTAAATTCTTTAATTTATCAAGATATTCGGAATTGATAATAGGGTTTTTTACTAAAAAAATTTCTGTCAAGTTTTTTAAATTTTCAAGATCACATAAATATCTAATCCGATTATACTCTAAATGTAATTTTCTTAAGTTAAACAAATTTTCTAACCCTTTAGTTGAAGTGATTAAATTATCATATAAAAATAGAGATTTTAATTTGGTAAGGGAATCTAGGTTTTCTATCAAAATAATTTTATTATGGATAAGAGACAAGGATTCTAAATTTTTGAGTTTCTCTAAATTTTCTATTTTTGTAATATAATTGTAACCTAATCGTAGTGTTTCTAAATTTGATAAATTAGAAAGGCCTTCAATTTTACTAATGTTATTCACTTCTAAAACTAATATCCTTAAATTTACTAAAGAATCTAACCCTTCTATCTTACTAATCTTATTTCCAGACAGATCTAATATTTTTAAATTTTTTAAATTATGCAAATCATCAATTGTTTTTATCCAATTTCCATCTAAATATAATTCCTTCAAATTTTTAAACTTATTTATCCCATTAAGAGAGTGTAGATGATTTCCATTTAGATATAATCTTTCTATAACATTTGAATTTTTTATATAAGGGATTTCATTCAGTTTTCTTCCCGATAAATCTAAATCAAACATGATTAAAATGTAAATTAATTAATAATAATTATAAATCTTCAAAAACTAAAATCACCAATTCTTTCACATGCTTCTCTAATTTATGAAATATTCAATATTCCTTATATAATATATTCATGTTTAGTGATTTTAATCCAAAGTGGTTCTTATTTATAGTTTCGTTTAAGGACAGTTTGACTAAATTAGTGATTAAAATTTAAAGTAATATTAAATAAAGAGATTTATATCAATAAAACATAAAAAGATAATCAAAAAGATAAAGAATATCGGGGCACAGAGAATTGTATTTACAGGTGGAGATCCGCTTTCGAGAAAGGATGCTGGCAGACTGATCAGATATGCTAAAGAGATTGGATTGGAAGTTGCACTCTCAACAACAGGCGATAAATTATCCTCATCATTCCTCCGCCGTTACGCTTCCTATATTGATCTTATCTCACTTCCGATAGACGGAACCACAGAAAAGATAAGTACTAAAACAAAGGAGCCGGATCATCTCCAGGCTGTGCTCAAATCATTAAACCTGCTGAAGAAATATCCGGACATAGATGTGAAACTGGCTACCCCGGTAACAAAGTATAATATAAAAGATGTGCCGAATATTGTGAGTCTTGCAGAAAAATATAAATCATCTACTAAAGCCAGGGTATTCTATAATATTTTCCAGACTTTTCCGCGTTCCTACAGCGAAGTAAACTGGGAAGAGCTTGTTGTAAGCGGCGGACAGTTCGGCGCATTGAAAAGAAAACTTTCGGGAAGAAAGAAAATCAAAGTGAATTTTCTTAGTCATACTACCCTTGACAAGCTTTACCTGATGGTCTTTCCTAATGGTAACCTGATGATCCCTGCCGGTGAAAAATTTG
>JARRLT010000132.1:0-19904 GCA_037386725.1 Promethearchaeota archaeon | reverse complement strand
TTTAAAGTAGATATGAATTGAGAACCAATTTGTTTAGGAAATATAAAATTTTCATTATCTTTCCTACATCGATCTTTTAATCCAAAAGGGAGGTCAGTTATCCAGTTCATACCAATAAATTCAAAATCTTGATAATGAAATCGTCTTTGGGCGATATTTCGAATATAATAATATTTGCGACATATCCCTTTGAATAAACTGTCGAAAATCATAAGATCGTCATTCCCAGGATAACAAAGATAAAAAATTTTCTTTTTTTCAAATTTTTCAAAATAATAATCTAAAAAATTTTTAATGAATATATCTTGTTTAAAGAAGCTTGGTCTTAAAGGAAACATATCTCCGCCATTTATAACAATATCAATATCTTTTGTTTTTATTATATTATATATTGCTTCATATTTCCATTTGATTCCATGCAAATCTGTGATATACAGAACTTTCATAGTTAATCCTTAAGATTTTAACCAAATTTCTAAATTTTTTTTAGCCAAAATGAGCTCAAGCATGGGTCTATGAGCCAATTGCTGAGCCTTTTTAATTATAAAATTCTCAAATTCTTCATTACTTACCAGAAAATTAATATATCCCCATTTATACAACTTTTCAGCAGAATATTTCTTCCCGAAGAATAACATTTTAATAGTTCTGTTGAGTCCTATACTCTGAATCATTCTTTGAGTTCCTCCACCTGCGGGAAAGATACCACGATTAATTTCAGAAAAGCCTAAAACAGATCTTTCACTCGCAATTACAATATCACATACTAAACTTAATTCACATCCGCCCCCTAAAGCATACCCATCAATAGCAGCTAATAGTGGTTTTGGAAATGAATTAATCAAATCAAAATATTTATGAAGCTGCTTTATCGAATAAACCATGTGACTAGCTAAATTTGGTTTAATATTTGATTCAAATGGTGAACTCAAATCAGCTCCTGTAGAGAATGAAGGCTTCTTGGTGTAATCTTTTGTTCCTCGAATGATAACACATTTAATTGCTTTATTTTGTTCTAATGAGTTTAGGGCGGAATTTATTTCTTTCATTGTCAAAAGACTGATAGCATTTAATTTATTTGGCCGATTAATGGATATAATTGCAATATCTTCATTAATACCAATTTTTTTCCCTTCTTTACCAGTTAATTCTCGTATAGACTGTTTTCGAATGCTAACTTCAATATGTTCAAAATTCTTTTTAATTGACATTCTGATCTTATAAAAGTTAAATTCTCTATTAGTCCGATTTAAAAAGTAAACAATATAACATTTTCTCAAGCAATATAAATATCTTTCTTCTATTTTGTTATTAAAATGAAAGAATGCTGGATTTATGATTGAAAACATAAAGAAATATAAAAGATAAAAAGATCAGCTAAATAAAGTTTTAATTCAATAGTATTAGAAAAAGTGATTAAAATGAGTGCAATGGGATTAGTTTTCCTTTTTGATATGCAAGAAGGTAGTCCAGAAGATATTTCAGCAAAATTCAGTGAATACTTCCCAGGAGTATCGGAAAATCTTGTTAGAGAAGAATTACTTGAATTAGTTGAATTAAAGGAAATTATGTATTCAAAACGAATCTTTTGTGGGGGGATAAAAAAAGATTTTAAAAGGATAGTAAAAAATCCAGATATGATAGGTGATTTGGCTTGGAAGGTATTTAAAAAACATACAGATATAGAAGCTTCAGAAGACGTGAGAGTTTTAATATATAAAGGATCAGAAGTTCCTTGGGAATTCACACTTCTTGCTTGTGTATTATATGATTAAAATCATTTTTTCTTCATTCCTTTTTCCTTAAACAATAAAAGATATTAATAAAATTTATGTAAAATTTACTATTATCTCGTATTTATTAAATTCCTTTTTTCAAATTAATGTCTATATTTTAATTCATAATGGAACTAAAATAAAAAAATAAGAATAAAAGTAAAGAGTCTGCAGTTATATTAGATCTTTTTGGATTCCTTAAATAGTTCAAAAATTTCTTGTTCGTATTCAATTGTGTCTTCTGGTAACAAATTTGGATCCTTATGAAGTTTTGCTAAGTAATAGATTTTTGCTCCCCTCTCTAAATAAGTTAATACAGTATAAGCTCCCTCAAGATGACTTCCACAACACAAATTTCCATGATTTGCAAGAAGAAGAGCATTTTTCTCTCCAAGACCTTCAACTACATTTTTTGCAAGATCCCCTGAACCTGCTTCTCCATAGGTAGCACATTCAACTTCTCCACCTAAATATGGAACTAATTCCTCAAAAATAGGTGGAACGGTTAAGTTCAAAGTACTTAAAATGGTTGAATATACACTATGGGCATGGATTATGGCATTTACATCCGGTCTTTTTTTATAAACACCTAAATGCATATGTTTTTCAACTGAGGGATTTCGATTACCTTCAACAACATTTCCTTGCATATCAATTATTAAGATATCCTCTGGAACCATCTCCTCATAATTTACATTACTTGGAGTTATTAAAACCATTTGTTCTCCATTCTTTTTAATTCGAATGCTAACATTTCCAGCGGAACCTACAACATGCCCATCTCTAAGTAATTTTTTACATAAATCAACAATATCCTTTTTAAGTTGATCATATTTACCATATAAAGTTTTATTTTGAATTTTTTTATCAAACACTTCTGGATTAAGCACATTTTCTGGAATTTCTCCTTTTAACCAGGACAAAATGTTTGAAACAATCATATTAGATTGTCTTTCTATTACTTCTTTTGTAGATCCCCCTATATGAGGAGAAACAATAACATTGTCCAATTCTAAAAATTCATTATCTTCATCAATGGGTTCCAAGGGGAAAACATCTAAAGCGGCTCCTCCAACCTCTTTTTTTATAAGAGCATCATGTAATGCCTGATAATCAACTAAACTTCCTTTAGCCAAATTAATGAGAAAAGCAGATTTTTTCATCATTTTTATTAGATCTTTATTAACCATATGATCATTATCATCAGTTGACTTTGCGTGTATTGTAATAAAATCTGATTCTCTCATCAAAAGTTTTAGTTCCACTCTTTTTCCATATTTTTCTACTTCCTCATCTTCCACATATGGATCATAGATCAAAATCTTAGTTCCAAATGCTTTCAATCTCTCTGCTACTCTTCTACCTACTTGTCCAAATCCAATTATCCCAACTTTCTTTCCCAAAAGTTCAATTCCTCGAAATAATTCATAGTATTTTAGATAATCCTCAAATTCAATGATTTCAAATTCATCTGAATGTAAAATCCGATCCATTTTATAAACCTTTCTTGCGAGCATTAAGATATAACAGATGGTTAATTCAGCTACAGCATCTACATTTCTTAAAGGAGTATTTATCACAGGGATATTATTTTCTGTTGCTGTTTTAAGATCTATATTGAATGGATCTCCACGACAAAAAGCAATTAATTTTAGATTAGTGCTTTCAAAAATTTCTTTTTTCTTTAAATCATCTGCTTCTGTAATGAATATGTCGAAGTCCTCTAATTTTTTTATTAATTCATTAATATCGAAATAAACAATACCCGTTTCCACCCAATTTTCATATGTAACTTCCATATGTTTTTCTAACTCTTTAATACTTTCTTCTTTTAAATTAGCCGTAATAAATGCTTTCATATTAACACCTTAGTCTTTTTATCTCTTATTAAATCGGAATTAAAACATAAGTGTTCGGAGTTTCATTAATTTTCTTACATTCCCTTCCACTACTTTGATTTTTCCAGCACTATATGCCTTTACTCCACCTATTTCTTTATTAAATAAATCTAACATTACTTGTTCTTCTATAAACTCAATTTTAACCGGAGCATCTTCATCTTTAGTTTTATCCTTAATTTCAATTCCTTGATCCTTATTTATATTAATTAATACATCTCTTTTTGTATCTAAAAAGGAAATTTGAATAGGATCTTCATATTTTTTCAATTTTATTTTTACTTTTTCCGTATTATATCGATTCTCCATTTCTTTTAAACACTCTTCTAATGTTTCGAATTCAACCATATTTTTCCCTCTTTTAAAATTATTCAAATTATAGTATTTTAATCATAATTTATTTAAAGTATTTAATTTTTTACATAAAAGTTATAGATCATCCACCTTATTTTTTAGATTATCCCATTCATGAAAAATTCTGTCATATTTTTTCACACGAGATACATTAGGTTCAAAAACTTGGAATTCAATTAAATTTTCTATAATAGAACGATAATCAGAATATCTTTTTGTCCCTAATAAGACATTCATTGCGGACCCAATAAAGGCAGTATCCTTATATTTTGGAGATAAAATTTGGGAATTCAATATGTTAGAAAGCATCTGAGAAAAAGCGGTGGATTTTGCCATACCTCCACCAATATAAGTTTTAATGTCATTATCACTAAATTTTTTAAGTGCCTTGAAATTTAGAAGAATTCCAAATCCTATATTCTCTAATACAGATCTGGTAAAATTCTTTAAAGTTGGTAATCCATCACCAATTAATGTAGGTGGTTCAAAAACAAATGCACCCCGACTTATTGTAGATTGGTCTCTAAAATGCATTAATTCAGGTCCTAAGAATGTAAATAATGAACTTAATCCGGGCTGGGTCTCATTTAGGTGTTTTTCGACAATGGTGTAGGTTTGGGGGGATATTTCACTTAGAAAAGCCTTTAGGAACCAATTATAAGCAGTTCCAGTATCTCCAGCGTTAGCTTCAAGTAAGTATTTTCCCTCTATTGAATGAAATGTTGTCCAAAAATTAAGATTAGGATCAAATATTGGCTTATTTAGTACCAAATGTAAAGGAGCTGTAGTTCCAAGACTAATTCCTAAATCACATTCATTAATCACACCCATTCCTAATAAAGAGGCTTGAGTATCTCCTCCACTCTTTATAACAGGAACATCTTGATTTTTTATATCCCATTTGGTTTTCAAGTCTGGTTTTAAATCTCCAATAATTTGACCTGATTGGGTAATCTTGGGGAGAATATTTCTATCAATATCAAATGCTTCAATAATTTCAGTACTCCATTTTTTCTTCCTTATGTTAAACAATTGAGACTCTCCAATAGATGTATAATCAGTAACTTGTTTTCCGGTTAATTTATATACGATCCAATCATCTAACATTAATATTTTACCTATTTTCTCATATAGGTCTTTCCTTTCTTCCTTAAACCATAATAATCGAGATAAAGAAAACATAATAGAAGGAGAATGTGCTGTAATATTAAAAAAGCGTTCTTCAGTGAATACATCATCAATAAGATAAGCACTATCAATACCCCTGACATCTACATTAGGACCACCATAAATTATTTCTCCCGTTTCATCCAAAAAAACTGTAGCTATTCGTTGAGCACATGTTGAAATACCTATTAAGGTATCATTTTGCAGTTGAATTTTATCTATGGCGATACTTAAAAATTCCTTTATAGAATTCCATAAATAATCCATATCGAAACTTTTCGCAAAACCATCAATATCATCATTTTGAACACGAATTGGTTTTTTCATTGTATATAATAATTCAAGATTCTCAGAAAGGACACCTAATTTAATGTTAGCTGATGATATATCTAAAGTAATTATTTTTTCCAGAAATTTCCCCTAATTAGACTTTCTATCAACTTTTATTATGATAGAAGTCATTTTATTAATATATAAATTCTTTTTTTTCTAAAGTTAATTCAAAGGCTTCAGCCATACCTTTTTCGTAAATATCAATCGGTAATTTATTATGTAATGGACTTATCTTGGCTCCGAGAGCTGCGACTTTATATAGAGCACGCGGAAAAAATCCAATAAATGGAACTTTAACCATATCAGTAGCTTTTTCAAATTCTTTCAATGTATTATTATCATAACCTCCAAAGAGACCATCTAAAAATGCGAAAAAGTACATGAAGAGAAAAATTCCGATTAAAAAGATTATTGCTGTATTTATAATCTTATCTCCCATTTCTATACTCCAGAGGAAATTTCCAAGGAAAAATAAAACAATAAAATTCACGAGAGCCGATAATAAAGGTGTTATAAATGTTTTGTACCAATAAATCTTATACTTAATTATTTTATACCTAACGATAATCCAAGCAATAATATCTTTAGTAAGCACTGCAGGCATATAAGCAATAATCACAAATGCCATATCTTTAGTAAGAATTACCAATAAAAACATTAGAAGTGCTCTTATTGATTGTTCTAATATCCAAACCAGAGCAGCATACCCCGTCTTTCCAGTTCCTTGAAAAACTGCATCTACTAACCATGAATAGATCCCAAATCCATGAAATATCAAGATTAATGGCATAAATCTCACAGCAGGTCCTCCATAGTCTTCTCCTGCAGCACCTACAAGAAAAAGTCCTCCCGTAGCCAATAAGACAGAAATGATAAAATAAGCAAAATAATTTCCCCACCGAAAAGCTTGATAAATATATAATTTTGTTAAAATTTTTTTACCGTGGGAATTAGATTCACTAAAAGCCCCCAGAAGTGATTGTCCATATAATGTGACTAATTGTACTATCATTCCAACATTCCATGCTAGATTAAAATAGCCTAATTCATTAGAATAGTTTGCGATGAAAGCAGAGGTTATTATTATCTGTATAAACCAACCAATTTGGACGAAACTTTCTCCAAATGCAAGTTTAGATCCATATCTCATAGATTCCTTAAATTCTTCTTTTGTAAAATCAATTCTGAAGCAAGTTTTTGGAGAATAGCCTTGTCTTTTAAATAGAACAAAACTAAGGAAAAAAGTCATCCAATAATCAAAATAACGTGCTACAGAATACCCAATTCCAGCTCCTAGTGCCTCTCCAATTACAGGATTCGCAGCACCCCATATTCGTCCAAGATAACAAAAAATAACTTGTCCCACCAATAACCAAACAACTTCCCAAGCAACATAAGTGATTAAATGTAAATCGGCACGTTGTAAACCTTGAAATGTATACATAAAAACTAGGAAAAAACCAGGATATTGGACTAAGGAAAATGTTATCAAAACCCAAGACATATGAGCTATATTTGTATAAGGAAAGATAAGAGAACCAATGAAAGCAAAAATTGAAATTTGAGCTAATCCTGTAAATAATTGCCACCAAACAAAAATTTGAATATAATGGATTGCTTTTTCGGGATTATTAACCCGATATTGGGAAAAGTATTTAGCTAAAGCATATGATGTTCCGAAATCGAATAGTAACCAAGCGATTTGGAATAAATTATAAGCATAATAATACCAACCAGCAGCTTGAGGATACGGTTGAATAAATTGAGGCATGATGAAATTCGTGACTAACAATTGAGGAATGACGAGAAACAGGCCAATGAAGAAAGTAAACAAAAATCCTCCCAGTTGTCGATGGATTCCGATACAAAGCTTCAACGGTAGTTTGATCAATGGTTGATCGAGATCTCCTTTTTACAATAACAAATAAACTTACAGCTAGAATTGCTAGGCATATAATTAAAATTAGAATGATCAACCTTTCAAACTCATGCGGAACTGGAGAATAATCCCAATTAGGATAAGTTTGAAATGGTTTTCCTAGAGTCTCAAAAGCAATAGTATAAAGGAAATAATTAAAATAAGGCCACAATGTAAAGTCAAGATTAGCCTTATCTTCAACCCAACCAGCGAACAAAATAACATTTCCATTTCCTTTTTCAACTTCCATTAATATTGGTGTTTTATATTGATTTATTTGCAAATTTTTACTCGCGGGATAAACATCTATTATACTATGCACATGAGAGCCCAGAGAATCTTTTGAGATGAGAGTCATGTTATCGACCTTCATATCCGGAGCAGAATTCCAATCAATATATGTGCTTATAGGATTTGAATAGTTATTAGGGATAAAAAGTTGAATTTCGGAGTTCTTCCTTTTTGTTAGGTCATATATTGTTTTATTTATCAACCCTAACCCACTTAAAAGGGAATGCCGAATGCGTAAAATGCTGTCAATTTAAAATGCCGTTTTATATGCTCTTAATAATTTTATACATATTACCTTACTTCATACTTAGAAAGTACTCTACCCATTCCCCAATCTGTCGAAAAACTTCTTACAAGACCAATATTTTTATTAAAAGTTAAATCAAATTCTTCATCCGCACCACCGGGAATATAATAATGAAACTTTGTCATTTATTAGAGTTTCATTTTATGAAAAAGAAGGAACCTTCTAAATAAGAATAATTAAAAACAGATCAATTCTGAGATTATATGAAAAGTTGCGAAAATTAGAATAGAGGAATTTATTGATCGATGTATTTTCTTATTATTTCTCCATTTGGTTCTTTTTCTTCGAATAGAATTGCCTGGAATTTATAAACTTTAGTTTCTAAATCTTTCCATGCATCCTTCGGGAGCCAAGCTTTTTGACAAGTTTGTTCTAGAAATGTTCTTACATCCCAATTCCTTCCATGATCAATAGGCACTTGAGGCAAAAGTAAGCCTCTTCTCATTCCTTTCTCAACAATAAGCCCGTCTCTTCCAATTTTAATCTCATTTAAATAATCTTTAGGACTTTTTACTTCTATTAGTTCAGGAGGTGTGAGTATTGATATTTCTAGTACAATATTCTCCATCTCATCCAGTGTTACAGAAGGAAATCTTGGATCTTCACAAGCTGCATTAATAGAAACTCTATGTATTACATCATAAAGATTGAATTCTGGTTCTATATATCCAATACAACCCCGTAGAGGATTTCCACTGACATTATATTTATTTAAAGTAACGAAAGCCCCATATTTCCTACCAAACTTTTCTTTAATATCGGTGGGAATTGGCAATTTTTGGTCGTTTTTTAAGTAATATTCAATATTTTTCCGTCCAAATTGTATTAATCTCTTTCCATCTTCTAAACTGAATTTCTCTTCTTTATTAGACATATTTTCATGTTTTTTTAATTTGATTTATATAATATTATTTTACGTAATAATTTATAATTTATATTGAAAGTTTGATCTCTCCCTGTAGTATTTCATTATCAATGTTAATTTCTTTTCCTCTAAGATACACTTTCCAAATTTCTACAGACGTTTTAAAATTTTCAAATGGAGAAAATTTTGCTTTAGTTTTAAAATTTTTAGGAATAATTTTATAATTTGATACCTTATCAATAATAACCAAATTAGCTTCAAATCCTTCTTTAATGAATCCTATTTTGCCGAGATTGAATCTTATTGAAGGATTTTCAGAAGAGATTTTGATAAAATACTCTAATGGCAATTTATATTGACAAACCTTATCTAATAAAGTTAACGGATATGTTTCAAATCCAGGAAATCCAGAAGGAGCAGAGTCAAAGGGTAAATCTTTATCCTTTAATGAATGAGGAGCATGATCAGTACCGATAAATCGAATCTTATTGTTTTTTAATTCTTCAAAAAGGAATTCTTGTGATTCTTTACTCCTCAAGGGAGGTAAAACCTTACCAATATTATAATTATTAAGTTCAATTTCATTCGATAATAAAAGATGATGAGGTGTAAGTTCGAAGGATATTTTAAAAATAGGATTTGCTTCCATAAATTCAGTTAAGGTTTTATAGCTTTCCTTACAACTAATATGACAAAAATGAAGAGATGGAAATTCAGTTTCCTTGAGATTATTTTCAGAAATAAAAGATTTATATGTCTCTAGAGCATAGTTAACAAACTTATCCTCTGCTTTAGGAGGATGCAAGTTATTATGATACTTTAAAATCTGATATCCTTTAGAAAAATAATCTTTTTGTATTTCATCCTTTTCTTCCTTAGATAATTGCCATTCTGGGTGAATAAATATATGTACTCCAAATTGTGATGATATATTAAGAATTTTCTTAAAATTTGATTGATCCATCCAATTTATATCACCTAATGGTGAATGTGGATATATTTTAAATCCTATAACACCTAGATTTAAAATCTTTTCAATCTCAATTCTATTAAGTCCGTTTGGTACTGCAGCAATAAAATATACATCAACATAAATATTATCCTTAGCTCTTTCCATCCATTGTAGGACTCTCTTTTCAGTATTAGCAGGAGGGTTAGTATTTGGCATATTGAAAACGGTTGTAATTCCAGAATAAGCTGCGGCGTATGTTCCTGTTAAAAAAGTTTCCTTCTCACTCTGTTTTAGATCTCTTAAATGTGAATGAATATCAATAAGTCCTGGTATCGCAATTCTTCCTTGACAATCTATAATCTCATGAGTTTTATATTTTTCCTCTAAATCATCCGAATTTAAGTTCGAATTATTAAAAATAATTGAATGTATTAATCCATTTTGTATAAAAATAGTTGCTTTTCGTAGTAATCCATTATTTAAGATTTTGATATTTGATAATATCATAATTTTATCCTTGAATTTTATAAATTATCTAAAAGATAATTAGTATATAATATCTTATCATCAGAATTATTAACCTTAGGTATATGAAGAATAATTGGATCATCCATATTTTTAAAAATATGCATTACGTCTACTATAGAAATACTTTCATCTAAGAATAGGATAACGAATGAGTCTTTTTCAAGAGTTTCTTTATTTAATTCATATAATTTTAAATCAAATTCTTTTCTAATTATTTCTATTTTATTTAATATTATTTTAAATCTTCCTTTTAAAAGATTAGATAATTCTTCAACAAAGAGACTGAAATCTCGATATCTTCTAGCATAAATTCCTGGAGTAGAATCAATCCAGTGTTTATTATTAATATTAGGTGATTCTTCAGCTTTTTTTATTGCCTTATTTAATAGAAGGGCTTGGGACCTCTCATCTGGTCCTAAATATCTAAGCTCTTCTCCAATAAATTTAACAGATAAATTTTCTGCTAGAAAATAGAGGTATAAGTCATTTTCTTTTCTTATGTTATAGGATAAACAAAATTGTTCCTTGATACAAGAACATATTTTATAAATCTTCGGAGGGGTTATTCCTAAATCAATATCACTTTTGGAATAATTAACTAATGAATCTATAATTAAAAGTATCCCAACCAATTCAAATCAAATCGTGTCGATAATAAATTAAAATTCAAAATCCTTTCCTAATTTATCCATGAATTTGGATGCTCCCTTTCCCATTCCAGGAATTGGAAGCCCTTTTCCTCCCTTTTTTCTCATTTGCATAAATTGTTTCATCATTCTTTTCATATTGTTATATTGATCGAGCATACGATTTATTACAGCATACTCAACTCCCGAACCAATTGCAATACGCCTTTTTCGAGTCTTCTTAATAATTTTTGGATTCTCTTTTTCAACTTTAGTCATTGAATTCAACACAACCTCCCACTTTTCAAGATTTTTTTCCGCATCCTCTTTTAATGTATCTGGAATATTTGCTCCGCCCATTAATGATAAGATCTTTCCAAACTTACCTACTTTTTTTATTGATTTTAATTGAACATATAGATCTTCAAGAGTAAATTTTCCATGCATCATTCTCTTTACAACCTCAGGATCAGGCATTGCCTCAGCATCTTGAACTCTTTGAACAAGCGTATCTAAATCAGGGACACCTAATAAAGTACCGACAAAACCAGTAGGATCAAAAGATTCTAATTCATCTATTTTTTCTCCGATCCCAATAAATCTAATTGGTACGTTTGTTGCAGAACAAGCGGAAAGAGCTCCACCACCTTTAGCTGTACCATCTAATTTAGTGACAATTATACTGCCAAGATTTGTAGCTTCAGCAAATGCTTTTGCTTGGGAATAGGCTTGTTGTCCTAATGTTCCATCAATTACAAGAATAATTTCATTTGGTTTTAAAACTTTTTCTAACCTTTTCATTTCTTCCATTAATGCTTCTTCCTTCTTATGACGTCCAGCTGTATCAGCAATAATAAGATCGTACCCTTTTGCTAATGCTTTTTTAGTTTCTTTAACTCCAATTTTAATGGCATTACTTTCCTTTGGATCTCCAAAAGCATCAACACCCGCCTTGTCTGATAATTGAACCAACTGTTCATAAGCTCCTGGTCTCCAAGTATCAGTTGTTAAAGTTGCTACTTTGTATCCTTTTCCTTTATAATAGAATGCAAGTTTTCCAACCGTCGTGGTTTTACCTGATCCTTGAATTCCTACAAGTAAAATTAAATTCTTCTTTTTGGGCTTTATTCTAAGAGGTGCCTTTTTGCCTCCAAGTATATTGATAAGTTCATCATGAACTAATTTAATAATAAAATCTTTTCTTTTTGCTTTTCGTAGTTCAGTATTCATTGCCTCCTTTTTGATGGATTCTGTCATTTCAAAAACTAGCTCTACTTTAACATCAGCGCTTAATAATGCCCTCTGTAGATCCTGAATTAAAGCATTTATCGCATCTTTATCAATTTTAGGTAATCTGCGAATCCTTCTAATTGCTTTATCTAAATTTCGACCTAGGTTATCCAAAACCATAAATTATCAATTTCTTGGTGTAATGGTAAATTAGATAGTAAATTAAAAAATTAAATTTTTTCAAATTTTAAAATTTTTTTAATATGCTAAACCTTAATAATTCTTAATATTTAATACTATTTTATCATTAGTTATACCTTAGTATATAGTTATAAAAAGTTAAAATTCAATAATTATTATAACTTTTTTTACTTACATTCGAAGAAAGTAAATTTTTAAGAAAATTAGAAGTGGTGTTTAATATGGCAATAAGACGCGAGGAAATTCAAAAATTAAAGTCTGGTAATTATATTATGGTTGATGACGAGCCTTGTATTATAAAAAGCACAGAAAGATCCAAATCTGGAAAACACGGTCACGCTAAAGTAAGAGTAGTTTGTGTTGGTGTATTTGATGAAAACAAACGTTCATTAACAATTCCTTCTGGACATCAAGTAGAAGTACCAGAAATTGTTAAGGGTAATGCGCAAATTAATTTTATCGAAGATAATGTCATCAACATTATGGATACTACAAGTTATGAAAGCTTTGATGTTCGTTGGCCTGATGAGGAAGAAATGAAGAAAAAATTAGAAAATTTAAGGCAAAACCCTAAAAATATGGCTCAAACCGAAGTGGAGTACTGGAAATTGGCTGGAAAGACTTTAATTAATAGAATATATTCAAAATAAATTTATTTTTAAATTAATAACTTTATATTTTATTTATCTTCTAACCAATATTATTTTTAAGATTTTAACATTAAGACAATTTAATTCTTAAAGTAGGAATTTGAGTTCTATGGAAAATAAATCTGTTGCGATTGCATCTCGAATGGATTCTGAAAGAGCAATTAATTTATCAAAGAGTATTTTTAACTTTTTAATTGAAAGGAAAATACCAGTTTTCTTAGAGACGCGTTTAGCACCAAAAATAATGCCTCATAGTGCGACGGATCTCTCTCAAATGACAAATGAAAATACAAAATTCGTAATTTCTGTGGGAGGAGATGGCTCATTATTAAGAGTTGTAAATAGCTTATCTCAAAAGGATCCTCCACCTATTTTAGGAGTTAATATTGGGTCCGTAGGTTTTATGGACGAATCAAACGCAAGAAATATCTTTAAGGATTTAGAAAAAGTGCTAAATAACGAATATCTAATTGAAAAGTGTTCTAAAATAACTCCATATATTATACGAAAAAATTCTGAGAAAATAAAACTTGATAGTGCTTTAAATGAAATTTTAATTGTCTCATCAAAAAGTTCCAAAGTTCTCCAAGTTTCTGTAACAATTAATGGAGTTTTTCTCAATCGAAACTATTTAGATGGCGTTATTATATCAACTTCAATTGGTTCAACCGCTTATAATTTAAGTGCAGGTGGAGCAATTGTATTTCCTAAATTAGATATCATGCAAATTGCTACTTTGAATGCATTTGCAGGTTCTGGATTAAAGCCAATTGTACTCCCTATTGATTCCGAAATTGAAATAAAACTATTAAGACCGAGATTAAATGCTAAAATAGTAATTGATGGTCAAAAAATTGTTCGAAATATTCAGCCAAACACTACCATCGTTATAAAAAAAGCTGAGTCATGTGCTAAATTCATACGATTATCAAAAAATCTTCATAAAAATTATTTTAGGAGACTAAAGAAAAAAATTATCGGAACATTAAGAATTCCTATCGATGATAGTCCGGAGGAATAGTATTATTAAATCGATTAATCAGATCAATCAAATTTTTATTTTTGACACGAATATTTTTTTAAAGGGAATTAACTTTAATCTGATTAAAGAGGAGATCTATACAACACAAAATGTATTAGATGAAATCAAAGTTTCTCGTTATCAAGAAAAAAATCGAAATATTTTAAATCGCATACATGCTGCAATAGATAATAACAAATTAATAATCAAAAGCCCCCAAGTAAAATACTTTAATAAAGTAGTAGAAACCTCAAAACAAACAGGAGATTTTAAGATTCTTTCTGAAACTGATATAGAATTAATTGCTCTTACACTAGAATTTCAAGAGCAAGGACTCAATGTAATACTGTATACAAATGATTACTCTATGGAAAATGTGTGTTCAGAATTAAAAGTACAATTTTCTGCCTTAGGAATAAATGGAATTCAATCAAAGATGGTTTTCGAGGCTTATTGTCCTTTTTGTGAGATAATTTATCCTCCAGATTTTTTAAATATGTAAACTTCAAAATCCGCTATTCCATAAAAAATTTTCTGGTTATTAATGATTTGGTAAATGAAGTTAAAAGAACCATAACATTTGAGAATCTCCTTAATAAGGTTATTGCTATTGATGCATTTAATACAATTTACCAATTCTTAGCAATTATTCGACAACGCGATGGAACACCATTGAAGGACTATGAAGGTAATGTCACATCACATTTGTCAGGACTCTTTTATAGAACTATTAATTTTCTCGAACACAATATAAAACCTATTTATGTTTTTGATGGAAAACCTTCAGAATTAAAGTCAGAAACTATAAAAGAACGTAAGAAGATTAAGGAAGAAGCTCGAAAAAAGATGATTGAGGCTCAAGATAAAGAAGAATTTCAGGAGGCAAAAAAATACGCTCAATTGACGTCTCATCTTAATTCTGATATGATTGAAGAAAGTAAAAAATTGATAAATTGCTTTGGAATACCAATAATTCAAGCAAGTTCAGAAGGGGAGGCACAATCAGCATATCTTGTCAAACAAGGAGATGCTTGGGCTTCAGCTTCTCAAGATTATGACACATTATTGTTTGGAAGTGAAAGATTAATTCGTAATTTTGCAGTAAGTAGAAGTAAAAAAGTTAAAGATACAAGTGTTCAATTAGATATAGAATATGTATCACTAACAAAATTGTTAGAGCATTTAGGAATAAACCATGAACAATTAATTGAAATGGGAATTCTAATTGGTACAGATTTTCATCCAGGAATAAAAGGAATAGGTCAGCATACAAAAAAATTGAGATCCCCCTGGAGACAGTCAATGAAATTAAAAATATATTTTTAAAACCCGATGTGAAAAAAGAATATTCAAAATTAACTTGGAACAAAATCAAGTATGATCAAATTGAGGAATTACTGATTGAACAACATAATTTTTCTAAAAATCGAATCCAAAATGCATTAGAGAGGTTAAAAAAGGTTGACAGATCAAAAATCCAAACTTCTCTAGATTCATTTTTTAGCTAAAAATAGAACACTTATTTTTAAAATTAATTTAAATTCTTCCTAGATTGACTTTCTCTCAGTTTTATAAAGTCAATGATATATTTTGATTATTTAATATACTCTTAAATCTTTCTTTCATTCCATTCTGATTTCGTAAGTAATTTGTTTCTTTTCTAGTATATATTTTAAGTTAAACGTAATTTAAATGAAGCTTTCCTTTAATTCCAGAGATAAAGGAAAAGGGAAAATAACTTAGTCTATCTTATATTTAAAGATCTCCTCTCATTCACCATATCTTCATTTATCACCCCATATATCGCGAAATAGGTTTATTGTTCTTGGCAAAACACTATATTTTACGATCGCACTTGTTTTTTCTTTTTATAGATTTACTTTTTCAAATTAAACGATTAGTTAAAGCTGATTATAAAAAAAGTTTTATAAGAAACCTTTAAAGCCCATAATATTATAGAAAAAAATGAAAAAATTTTTCTAATTTTAATAATATTTTATATTATATATTCTAAAATTTTTAACGATTGACTTTTTATGACAGCTTCTGATGATAACGATGAGGAAAGGAAAGAAGGTTCAAGTTCAACTCCTGTGATCCTCAGGATTCAAAAAGCAAAGAAGAGAGACATCGGACGTAATATAATTCGGATTGACCCTAAGACTATGGAACAACTGAGTATCCAAACAGGTGATGTTATTGCACTTAAAGGTAAAAAAGTTAGTGCGGGAATTGCGTGGCCTTCATATCCACAAGATAATGGTTTAGGGATTGTGCGTATCGATTCTCGCTTAAGGAAAAACACAGGAAGCAGTATCGATGATACGGTAGAGATAGAAAAGGTAGATGCTAAAGAAGCACAAAATGTTGTATTAGCACCAATAAGCGTTAAAATAAGAACAAATCCACGTTTTGAAACTTTTGTAAAACGTAAGTTAAATAATTATCCTGTGACGATAGACGATCATATTTTAATTTCCATAGGGATCAGCAGAGAAATTACCTTTAAGGTTATATCATTGCGACCAAAAGGAATCTGTATAATTAAACAAGAAACTTCTTTAAGCATTAGCGAACATGTAACAGAAGAAGAAGAATTAGGAGAAGTTCATGTTACATATGAGGATGTAGGTGGATTAGATAGGGAAATTCAGAGAGTAAGAGAAATGGTTGAACTTCCATTAAGACACCCCTCATTATTTAAGAGATTGGGGATTGACCCGAATCAGAAAATAAGTTGCGAAAATTATTTATAGAAGCGGAAGAAAAAAGTCCTTCAATCATATTTATTGATGAAATAGATGCGATTGCTCCAAAAAGAGAAACCGTCACTGGAGAAGTTGAAAGAAGAGTGGTTGCCCAATTACTCGCATTAATGGATGGACTTCATAGCAGAGGGAGAGTAATTGTAATTGGAGCTACAAACCGACCAAATAGTTTAGATCCGGCCCTAAGACGTCCTGGAAGGTTTGATCGAGAAATAGAAATAAAGGTTCCAAACGAAAAGGGAAGAAAAGAGATCTTTCAAATACACACTCGAAATATGCCCTTAGATTCTAAAGTTTCCTTAAAGGAATATTCACAGATAACACACGGTTTTGTAGGGGCTGATATTAGTGCGGTCTGTCGAGAAGCAGCCATGTCAGCTTTAAGAAGATATCTCCCTAAAATTGATCTTAATTCGGAAATGATAGATCCCGAATTATTGGAACAAATTGTTGTTACTAAAGAAGATTTTGATGAAGCAATGAAAGAGGTACTTCCTTCCGGGATTAGGGAGGTTTTTGTTGAAGTTCCAAATGTTAAATGGGAAGAAGTTGGTGGACTTAACGACTTAAAGCAGAAGTTAATAGAAGCTGTTGATTGGCCGATATCAAATCCAAAAATTTTCAAGCGTATGGGTATCAGACCACCAAAGGGAATTTTACTTTATGGACCTCCGGGCTGCGGAAAGACATTATTGGCAAGGGCTGTTGCTTCAGAAACGAACGCTAATTTCATTTCAATAAAAGGTCCAGAACTTTTATCTAAATGGGTCGGCGAAAGTGAAAAAGCCATAAGAGAAGTGTTTCGAAAGGCTAAAATGGCGGCACCTTGTATCATATTTTTTGATGAATTCGATTCGATAGCTCCGAGTAGAGGGCGTCATACATCCGATTCAGGAGTTTCTGAGAAGGTACTCTCCCAATTTCTAACCGAATTAGATGGCTTGGAAATTAACAAAGATTTAGTGGTTATAGCTGCCACAAATCGTCCAGATATATTAGATCCTGCTTTAATCCGACCAGGGAGGATTGATCGACTTCTTTATGTGCCTCCACCGGGCCCAATTGAACGAACTGAGATATTAAAAATATTCACAAAGGATATGCCTTTATCAAGTAATTTGGAGCTAAAAGATCTTAGTGATCTAATGGAAGGATTTTCTGGGGCAGATATCGAAACATGGTGTAGAGAAGCGGCTATGATTGCATTGAGAGAGAATATAAGAGCACGAGTTGTGAGTTTAGAGCATTTCCAAGAAGCAAAAGAATCAATTAGTCCGAGTATTACAGATGAAATAGTAAGTTGGTACGAAAAGTTTGCGGAATCATTAAGAAGAAGAAGAATTGAAAAGTCAAAAGAAGAAGGACTCTTTGTATAAAAATAATCAAAATTCTAGTTAAAAAGAACAGTTAAGAGTCCATCTTTTTTTAATAATTTTAAGATTTTTGAAACAAATCATTTGATAAATTTAATTTAGGATGGAACATAATCTCAATCACTTCATTTTATTGAAATAAATTCTAATATAAATTAGGTTAAAATCTAAAGTATAATTTTTGTGGGTTAATATGGTTGACAGATGGAACAAAAAACCGGTTATAAATAGCATTCTCGATATTTTAATAAAAAATAAGGGAGAAGTTTTAGATAAACGATTAGAAGAACTTTTGAAAAAAGAATTTCCTTTCATTAATTCAACTCTATTAGAAGATATTTTTCTTCGCTTAGAAACTGAAAATGTTATTCATGTTTTCCGTGTTTCAAAGTCTAAAAAGATGATCGTTTTAAATAAACAGAATAAAACGATTCGGGATAATATTATGGATGAACTAATTTAAACTGTTTTGGTTTAAGTTATTCTTATACCATATCTTACAAGATTCCTTTAACGAGATATTCTCTTTTTTCGATTTGAACTTCCTCTCTCTTACATTTATAAATATAGGATAATTAATTGCATTTCCCATTAATAGCATTTCTCCAACGCCTAAAGTAGAGATCATATCAGCATATTCTTTATTAATCGCTTCCGAGCTATCCATAAGATGCTTTAAATCGTATGGATTTTTAATATTTAAAATCATTTTTGAATTTAATTGAGATAACGAGGTAGTACTCAATCTTTTAGGTCTTTGACTTATCAAACATAAACATGCCATAAACTTACGCCCTTCTCGTGCGATAGTCTCGATTATAGACTTTGAGATTGCTTTTGATTGAGCTGCTTCAGGACAGAATTGATGAGCTTCCTCTAGTATCAATAAAAATGGGGGAATTTTCTCAATTCTTCGTAAATAGAAGAGACGATTGCAAATATAATCCACAATTATAATTTGGATTTTCCTGAGGCCCAAACAAATTTAATTTTTTCATTTCAAGTAACCATCCAATTAAAGCTTGTTTAGTACTTTTATTACCTGTTTCATCTTTTTCAATGATTGAGATAATATCCTCAATTGAAAAATAATTCATTTCATCAGTGTTTTTCAATTTTTTAATATATTTTGATAATTCTCTTATTTGGACGTATGAAATCTTTTCTTGGTATTTTCTAAAGGTATATGGACTTAATTTTGGAATAGAAATTTGAAAATATGTAGTATCTTGAATGTTGATTTTATCTTTGAACGCTTCAACCTCTTTTAAGTAGGAATACTCTCCATGTACATCTATTAAAATTATTGAAGGACAGCCTGACTCTATTTCTCTCATTAAAATTTCTTCAATTAATATTGAAGTAAGATAACTTTTTCCCCCTCCCGAAATCGAAAGAATTCCAAAATGTTTATTTAACAATCGATCCATATTTATATAGCAATCTTTATTTTCAACCTTCATTTTTCCAAGATATAAACCTTCTTGCTCATCTAAACCTAAAAATTTTCCTAAAATTTTTTTATTAACTTTAAAAAACCGAGTTTTAAGAGAAAAACACAAAACTAACAAAAAATCGGGTTCTAATAATTGAGCAAAAAACGCTCAATTGAGGTAAGCTCAATTGGAGGGGGTTTCGATTATGGAG
>JARRLT010000131.1:0-12618 GCA_037386725.1 Promethearchaeota archaeon | reverse complement strand
GAAAAATTAGAGGATCTTATTTTTGCGGGTTCTAAGGGTAAAAATCCTTCCATTAAAGCCTCTGTAACCTTATATTTTGATAATTCTGAAGGAATATTTCCAGGTGGTACAGATGAATTTCAAATAACACGCGTTGTAAGGAAAGGTAAAGGAAACAAATATAAAATGAATGAAAAAGTGAGTACTAGGCAGCAAATACTAAATGCACTAGCATCAGCAAATATTGATCCAGATGGTAGTAATCAATTTGTTCTTCAGGGAAAAATTGTTGAACTGACTCATATGAATATTGAAGAAAGAAGGGCGTTTATTGAAGAATTGATTGGACTACAGAAATATGATGATATGAAAGAGGAAACAATGAAAGAATTGGAGAAAGCAGAGAGAGATTTAAGCCAATTTGAGGCAATCTTTAAAGAAGTTTCATCACAATTAAAAAAGGTAGAAAAGGAGAAAAACGATGCCTTAGCATGGAAAGAATTGGATGAAAAAATAAAATCGTTAAACGCAAAACTAATTGCTGTTAGAATTTCTAAGCTTGAAGAAGAAGAAAGAGAATTGGAGAGAAAAATCGAAAATTCTCAGAAAATTATCGAAGAATTGAATGAGAAAATCTCAAAAAGAGATGATCTTTTAAAACAAGAATCACTTGTAATGGAAAATATCCAAAATGGTATAAATGAAAAAGAAGGAGAGAAAGAACAAATTAATGAAAATGTAACGCAACTCAAAACTCAACTTTCTTCGAAAGAAACTTCTTTAGAATTAGCAAAAAAATCTTTAAAAAAATTAGGAAAGGAAAAGGAAAATCTAATTAGTTTGTTGTTAGATTTAGAAGAGGGAAAAACTACTGTTGACCTAATTAAAGAAAATGAATCTCTTATAAATGAATGTGAAAGAAAAATCGAGGATTCTACACAAGAAATTAATAAAAGACAACAAACTCAAAGCGAAATAGAAGAGCATATTAAGAAAAAGGAAGAGGAAAAATCAAACCTTAAAGCTGAAATCTCAACCATTAAACAGAATGTATCCTCTAATAAAGCAGAAATTAAAATGCTGAATGAAAATATTAAGAAAAACATTTAGAACTAGAATTGGAATCGATGCAAGGAGATGCTACGACTATAGAAAATGCTATTATTGATAATAAATCACAAGAACAAGAGATCAGGAAGAAAATAGAAGATTTGAAGGTTGAGATTGCAAATGAAAATGAAGAACAAAAAGAATTAGAGAACTCAATCACATTAAAGCAAGAAAAGATTAATGTAATTAATACTGAAATTACTGATTATAAATCAACACTTTCTTCATTGAATACGGAAATTAAAATGAATCGGGATTCAATTGAACAAAATATAAATAAGAAAGAAGAAATAAAAAAGAAGATTCAAGAATTAAGTAAGGGACGAGAGCTAGAAGCAGCACTGAAGATTTTAACGATAATCAAGCAAAAATAAGCAATTTACAAACACAATTAAATATTCATGAAAAGGAATTAACAGAACTTCAACGAGAGAAAAGGAATTTAAATTTATCGATTAAGGATTTAGAAGAACAAGTAAATAATAATGAAAAAAATCTCGAGGATATAGAATTTAAAAAAGAAAATGTTCAAAGAAGATTAAGTGAACTTCTTAAGGAAAAAGAAGCACTCGGGAGAAGAATTGAAAAATCAGAAGAGGAATATGAAAATGATAAAGAAGATGTAAAGGGGATACTTCAAATTCTTAATATGCTCACCCAGAACATTAACATTTCAGTTGAATCAATAAAAGGAAATATTCAACAATCAAACTCAGAAGCAATTGAGACCTCCGCAGAAGATTTTAGAAAATTTATTTTGGATATTATAGACATGATGAAAACAATGGAAGAAGTCAGCTGTGAACTGGACGATGATGGGGAAACAAGTCAAATGATAAATTCTATTATTCAAACACTCTCATTATTTACAGATAATGCTGATGCGACAATTGATCAATTAATAAATAGAGTAAAAGACTCAGTAGATATAGCTGTTCAAGATTCAACCTCAAATTTTGATAATTTCGTCCAAGATTTGACAGAAATACTTGAAAATATACATATCTCTCTCAGAAAATTAACTATGTCAAAAAGTCAGGATCTTTATAAAGAATTGGAAGAAATATCTCAAAATGTAAAAGCTCAAGAAAAAGAATTAAATCTCCTTGAAAATCAAGAGACTGAAAATAATATTCAGAAAAAGCATGCTATTGAAGAGCTGAAGAAATCTAAATTGAAACTAAGTGAGGTTGATGCCCGAATCGAAGATTTAACATCAAAAGAAGAAAAATACAGAGAGGAAGTAAATGAAAGAAGTTCTAATATATCTAAGAAACAAGAGAGTTTAGATAATTTAAAGAAAGAGGTAGAAGATTATAAAAAGCTAAAAGAAGATTACTGGAATAAAACGAATGAACTACAAGATCAGATTGATAAAAAACAAAATCAATTTGATAATATACAAGAGAAACTTCAGGAATTACAAGGAATTCAAAATCTTTTTGATGATATTAACGAAATTGAATTAAATAATGAGATTTTAAAACAAAAAATAGAGGAAAAAACCCAAAAAATAGACGAAACTCAAGAAGAAATAGAAAAAGTTAAGATTAACAAAGAAACTCTCAAAAAAGAAATTGAAGGGTTTAATAATAAAAAACAAGATTTTTGGGATAAAACTAAAGTACTCCAGCAAAAAGTAGAAGAAAAAAATAATGAATTAGAGAAGATTTTAGATAAGCTTAGATCCTTACAAAATGTTAAACGCGTTATAGATTCTATTGAGGAATTAGCTAATGATAATATTGAAGCTAATAAAAAGGTCGAGAATAATGGAAATGAAATTAAAGAATTAAAAGAACAAATAGAAAAAATACAACAAAATGTCGATGAAAAACAAAAAGAAATTAATTCTTTACGAGATGAGAAAGGAAAAGAATTACAAGCACAAAAAGAGGCTCAAAACAAGTTAAATGAACTAAACAAAGATTTACAAGGCTTTCAGAAAAGATTAAATGAATTAAAAAAGAATAAAGAAAGAGAACAACAAATTGAAAAATTAACAGCAGATATTAGTGAAACTGAAACTAAAATTAAGAATATCACTGAAGAAATAATTCAATTAAATGATGAACTAGAAAAGGAGATTAATAAACGTAAGTTAAAACAAGAGGAAATTAATACATTAACTCAAGAAAAGGACTTATCCTGGGAAAAACAAAAAGAGCATCAGAATATTTTAAATGAACTAAATTCAGATCTTTCTATGGGAAAATCAAAATTAACAAATTTTCAAAATCAAAAGATTATTGTGAACGATCAAATTGAAACATTATATGAACATTCTAAAGATTATGGTTCTTTACCAACTATTTCTGGAGAGATTACTGAAGAGGAATTACAAAATGATATTTCAGATTCAACTAATAGAAAAAAGGCTCTTGAACCAGTTAATCTCAAAGCAATTGAACAATTCGATGTAGTAAAAGAAAGATTTGATGAAATTGATATGCGAAGAAAAACCATCCAGCGTGAAAGAAAGTCTATCCTTGATGCAATCGATAGAATTGAATTAGAAAAAACGAAAACCTTTATGAAAGCATATCAAGAGATAAATCGGGAATTCAGTAAAATCTTCCAAAAACTTAGCCCTGGAGGCTCGGCTAAAATGATCTTGGATCGCCCAGACAGACCATTTGAAGGGGGTATTAGTATTGAAGCAAGACCAAGAGGTAAACGTATTTCTAGCCTTGAAATTCTCAGTGGCGGTGAAAAAACTCTTGTGGCACTCTCATTTATTTTTGCTGTACAGGAGTTTTATCCAGCACCCTTCTATGTTATGGATGAGATTGATGCGGCTTTAGACTCTTTAAATGCTCACAGAGTTTCAATGGTAATAAAGGAATTTTCCACACAAGCTCAATTTATTATAATAAGTCATCGTGAAGAAAATATAGTAAATGCTGAAAGAATATACGGTGTTTCAATGCAACAAAGTGGAATTACAGATATATTTAGTGTAAATTTAGAAGAAGAATTTTACTAATGTTTTTAGATATTTTGGTGTTAAAGAAAAATTGTGATTATTAACACATTTTAATTTTACTGAGGTACTATTATTTATATATGGAGAAAGTAGCGTATAATTAATTTGATTAAGCACCTTTTTGAAATCTTGAACATATTTCTCCTTTTTTCCAAAATTGTCACATTCTGGGCACCAACTTCCTTGATAAATAACAGCTGGATTTGTTTTCCAAATATGATTATTTTCACATCTTATTGTTACTTCTTTAAATCTTCCTTTATATTTGGTTAAAATTTCTCCACCTTTCTTAAGAACAATCTGAGAAAATCTCTTGCCATAATTTTCTTTCTTACAAATAGGACATAGAGTCTCTATTTTTTTATAATCTTTTTTAAGCCAATATGGGTCTTTCTTAAATCTATGTCCTTTAGTACATATATACCATAAAGGAGTTTTAGCATTTTTATAATCACTAACTAATTTACAATCATATAATTGTCCAATTTTCTTAAAAAAGGTTTTATGGTTTTTTGCATTTCCAGCGCAATATGGGCACCAGTTATTTTGATGAATTGATTCAGGCGTAGTTTCCCACTGATGACCTTCTTGGCATTCTATTTTTACTTTATTCTTTGCAGAATAATAAGGTGTTATCAGTTTACCTCCTTTACTTTGGACTAGTTTTTTGAATTTTTTTGCATATTTATTTTCATATATATTGAAATTTTGATAATTGAATTTAGCTTGATATTTTTTAAATCCAAATTGTTCATTCCAAAAGACTTTTTTCTATGTTGTATTCCTTGATATTCAAATGCTAAGTTTAACTCTTCATTAAATCCATCCAATTCCATTTGATTACCATTCTCATTAATTAGCCATTCTGGGTAGCTTATAGGGAAATTCTTTTTAAATACCTTTTCAAAGAATTTCCTACAAATTTCTTCACTGGTGTATATATGACAATGAGGACACCATGTATTTTGATATACTATACTTTGATAGGTTGTTGTAAACGTATGACCTTCCTTACATTCAAGATGAATCCTGGACTTGGCATTTTTTATTTTTTCAGAATGACATTTTCCCCCTCGTTCCTTACAAATTTTAATTATCGTGTCAATTTCTACATAAGACTGCGTACGAACGAGTTTATCGTATTCCTCTTGACTAAACATTTTATTTAATTGATTTCTAACTGAATTAGGACTAATAAGTAACCAATCCCCTATATCATATGCATTATATTCTTTTGGATTCGCAAGAATAATGGATTTAATTATATTTTTTAATATATCATGTTTTCTAAGTTCCTTTATATCATCTAAGAAAGAGTTGAGGATATTTAAATTTCTTTCGCTTCCTTCATTTTTACTTAAATTAGACGTTTCAATTAAATTTGTTTTAACTTTACATAAAAAAATTTGAAATTTTTTTGTTGGACGAAGATTTTTGATCCAATTTCCTGATCTATTATAATTCTTGACTAGGCGATTAACAAATTGGTTAATATGCGTTTTATACAAAAAATCTTCCCAAATTTGGATATACGTTTGTCCTACTGAATTAGGATATTTTTCATTTTTTCTTTATCTTTCCCTAAAAATAAAAATAGATCCTCTCTGATTGTAATCTCATAATTATGTAATCCCTTTTCGGAATTAATTTGATTCATAATATGAAATACAATTTCTATAACCCACTTTTGATAAATTGAAAAGGCTTCTCTATATTTCTTCCTTCTCTGAAGCTTATGTTGGTATTCTCTAAGATACTTTAAGAAATCATCATAGGATAGCTGATTAAGATATTTCAACATACTTGATATAGGTTTCTGATTTAAAATTGGTTTTAATCCTTTTTCTACGAAATTGATGATTTCTGGAGTAAGGGTCATTTGTTTAATAGGAATCCTTTCTTCTCTTTCCAAATCTTTAAATATAATATAGCATGTTCGAGCGAGTAAATGATGAAGGGTTTTATCAAAAATATGGGGAAAATTTAACTCTTTAGTCAGTATATCTATACATTCATAGCTTCAGGGTCTCCAAATCTTGCGTTAATTTCAATAATTTTCCATCCGGTAACAATGCCTATATTCAAAGTCTTCAGTTCATCCCAGCTTTTTGGGTTAAAACCAAATTCTTCCAGTAAATAGAAAAGCCAGATTTTTAGTGGTTTAAGTTTCTGAATTTTTTGCTTTTTGGACTCCATCCATTGAGATATTCGTATTTTAAGCCAATTTCCTCCTTTATAAATAAATATCACTGTAAAAATAGTTGTAATTAAACTAAAAAGCGCTAAAAATGAACCTGGGATTGCTATTGTGTTAATAAATTTTGGTTTTAATATGGGATATACAACTGTCATATTTGCTGAAAATAACAATGATGAATTCTGATAAAAGTCATCTTCAATGTATACATCGAATATATATTTACCTTCTGAATTATAATTAAATTGTAAAGTAAATAGTGAATAGGTTGGAAAATTCTCTTGATACAGATAAGATCTCTTAAGAAATATTGTATCATTATATATTTTAGCATATATATCAACATTTTTTAAGGAGACAAAACCTGCAGATGTTCTTCTTGAATAGTTTACCGTAATTAAGACAAATTCATTTAATAATTCCTTCAAAGGAAGGAAAATTGTTTCGGTCGTATGGAATATACAAATTAAGATGAAACGTTTCATTATTAAGCAATTCAAAATCAAGATTATCTGAAAATGGAGTTTCTAAAATTACTTTGACAGAAGGTCCGAAATATTTTATAATTAAATTATTGAATGTAGTACCTAAAGATAACACATTCCCTAAGGATACAATATTAGGATATACGGTTTGAATTCGAAGTGGACTATTCTTAGCGAGATCTACAATACAATAAAAATTTGCTTGATCTATATAATTAGAACTGGGTATACTTAAGAATTCTTTGACTTTGGGTAAAAAAATTTCACTAATTAATTTGTAGGTATTTTCTCCGTTGAATTCAATGTTGAAATTCAACAATTCTGAGATTTTATAAGAATAATAGATGTTTTTTATGTTGGTATAATCTAACTGAGATAAGAGGAAATTTTTTATCTTGAGATTATCAAGATCAAAAAGATTTAATTGTTTAAGCAGATCAATCATATAGTAGGTATATTCAAGAATTTTTTCTGAAGAACTTGCAAATCGTGGTTGGAAGTAAAGATATTGAGAGCTTTCACCAATATTATTATTGATGTAATTAAATAATGCTCTGTTATTAAAATCTAGATTTGTTAATGAACTAATTTGAAGATAATGAAATATCGATACTTTGAAACTTTTCTATTGGAAAAAACCCACCATAGCATTCTGAATTGTCTTTCAGACATTGGCATTTAATCAAGCTTTCTAAAAGATCTAATAATGAGTACTCTTTGGCGAATTCGTCTAATTTACCTATATATATTAAGGACTTAAGTGCCATAAAAGCATTTTTAGGGGAGATAAGATTATTAATTTGAGTAAAGTGTTGATGAGTTCCTCTATTAAAAAATTCAATCGGTTTTAACCTGTAACTCTGGAATTCACTTTTATAGTTACATGACGCATAGAATCCTCTATAATAATCATTATTACAATATGAATTTTCGATAAGTTTAAAGATATCTTGTATATCAAGATCATAAATTCGGTTTTCTTGATAAAAAGAACTTACTATCGAGTAGATAGTTGGTATAAGGGGCTCTGTCTTCGCCATAAATGAATAACCATCATGACAAGTAAAAAGTGATAACGCATTAAATATTAAATCTTTGCTTTCCTTAGTCATGTTTGAAATATATCCCGTGTTATACAACGATCGTAGAATTTGAAAGGTATCAATTAGTTGATATCCTTGTGTATCAGTTGAATGCCCCCATAAGCCTAGATTGTTCCTATTTCTTAAAAGAAACTTAAATATGTTATCATAATCTATGTTCTCAAAGTTTGTTTTATGTGCTAACTCTAAACCCAAACTGCTTCCAATAATGTTAGAATAATTTATAAAATCATACATTCCTGAAAATATAAAATAATCTTCATTTGGCTTATATAAGTTATCAAGATAATTATGAAAATCAGAAATTCTAATAGTATTAATGGATTCAAAGAGATTTAAGGTTGAAATCGCATAATAACTGGACAATAAATTTGGTTCGAATGAATCTAAACTCTCGAAATACTCATCAGCATCATTTAAGAAACCTCCAAAGTAGCACTCATAAAGTTTCGTTGATTGTAAATCGGAAATAAAGTTAATTGTTTGAGTTTTCTCAAAGGAATATAGATTCCAATTCTCTAAAAGTTTATTTAATACTGTTATTGCATAGTATGTGTTATCTAATGTACTTAATTTAAATTTTGTATCAAGTGAAGCATCATAGGGCCTACCGATAAATCCCCCTTCCTCATAGTTATAACAACTCCAAATAAATGAAAGTAATTTATCTGCATTAATGAGATCTGTTTTATTTAATAAATCTAGTGAAAGATACGCATAACAATTAGTTTGAAGTAACGAATTCAGAGGATAATATTCGAGGTTAAAAATTGTATCCAGATAACGATCTGAATATGCATCATTAAAAATACCTTTTTCTTTATTGTAATGTCCCATAATAAAGTTAAGAATGGAAGTTTTGTTTATTTGGGCTATCCGATCTAATATATTCGCGATATACAGCGCATAATAGGTTCCTTGAATTGAAGGAATGTAATATTGATTAAAATTACCTTCAGTTTTATATTCTTCAACTTTATTTGCAAAAATGTCTTCAAGAATTTTATAATTTGTCATTTCTTCAGAACCACTTAATTTTGGTACTTTTGTAATATTAGGAAAATTACTCATCTTCGAATTATTGATTGTATTTTTGGTAGAAGGAATTATGAATAAACCTATTATTAAAAGTACCAATACAAATTTTTCGAATTTTCTTATAAGGTTTTTCATAGGTAATGTGTATCCTCCTTCTGGTTATCGATTAAATTTAAAAATCCGCCAATTAAAACGATTATTCCTCCTAGGTAGATTGCTAATATAAAATACATAAATCCTAAAAGAAGAATAAAAAAAGATCGGAAGGGAATTGGATTATTTGGTTTCCCTCCCAATAAAAGAGTCATTCCGGAACAGATCATCCCTATAAAATATCTTAAAATGTCAGCTAATCCATGAACTTTTATCCATTTCACAACATCGGCTATCTGAGAAAAATTATTATAACAAAATAATAGCGATAATAGTCCTCCGAGCAAAATGATAAGAAGTGCAAAGAGACATAGGGAAGATACTCTACCCTGCTTCAACAGTTACACCCCAATTTCTCGTACATATATCCTTCCGCGATACTCTGAACGTCAGCAGGATCGTGGCCGTAATAGGGGGGGTTGTACCAGTTACCCCACGCTGGCTCGTGCGTGCCAAAGTATTGTGCCACTGCGCCGCCTGCCCTCTGCAAGATTGGGAGCGAGTAGCGCGGTCCTCCGGGGTTGAGGTCCGCGGTTCTTCTGGTGGTGTGTGCTCACGGAGTTGTATTCTAACGCCGTGTCGCGGCGCCGGCGCGTATTTGTCGCCGTCAAGCCCCATGATGCCGCGGGTCAAAAGAAAAGCCGCAGACCGCGACCAGGGCGGTCTGCGCTAGCAAGTCCTCGGGAATGTCCAGCTCAGTTCGAAGAGATGTGGATTGAGCCGCCGCTGGTGTGCAGAAGAAGCGTGGGTCCGCCTGAGCCGAGGGTGCCGTGCACGCTTGAATGCGAAATCGTGCCTTGAACGCGCAAGGGCAGATCGCTCGAAACCGAGCCGCCTGAAGTGGAGGCGTCGATATTGAGATTGGCCTTGGGATCGACGCTGGCCCGAATGGAGCCGCCGGAAGTTTTGAGCTCGCCTCCCTGGCTGTTGCCCCGCGCGAACGTTGCGTGAATGGAGCCGCCGGAAGTGTGAGCGCTCACGTGGCCCGTCAGGCCGTCAATGTGGATGGAGCCGCCGCTGGTATTCGCGTCAAGCGACCCGTCCACAGAATTGGCGGTGATGGAGCCTCCTGACGTGCGCGCCACAACATTTCCATGAACGTCGGAAGCAACAATCGAGCCTCCCGAAGTGTTCAGGTTCTGTTCGCCCTGGAGCGATGAAACCCTGATCGTCCCGCCGCCGGTCTTGACGCTGACGCGCGTTCGGTCCGGCACCGTCACGTCAAAGTGCAGATTGATGTTCGAGAACCAACTGAAGAAGGACTTCTTTCGCGCTGTGACCCGCACCACGCCATCGCTTGACTCGAAATTGAAGTTGAACAAAGACTGTATATCCTCACGGTTCGAGGTGATGACGATCCTGGCGCCCGAGGCGCTCGAGCCCGTCACCGTCACGCTCCCCGCATCCGATTGAAGCACAAATTCGCCGCCCGGCTGGAGCGGCAGCGTCTTTTCCATCCGCGACTGGGCGCACGCCACAACGCTCAGCGCCATCAGGACGACTATCAGCAAGCCTGCTCTTTTCGTTTTCATGATCTCCTCCACGTTAACAAAGCCCCACCAAACTAATACGCGCTGGCAACGGCAAATGTTCTAGGCTTTATTTGATTTTTGAAGCGGCAAGCGGCAAAGCGCCGCCCGCAGGCAGAGAAGATTGGTGGCTACGCGCAACCGGCATTCCCGCTTCATCGCCGCTTTTACGCTGGCTTCAACTCATCCATGATGACGTGCTCTTCGGAAACAAAGTACGCAACTTTGCGATGGTCGATGAAGTTTGCCTCGTCGTCAGTTGAAGCCTTCCATTCGGGCGATTGCCGGGCCGATCGTAAAGCCTCGGCATCGTCGAACCAGAGTTCCGCCATGCCGTCGAAAGCAGGGTTGGGCTTGTCTCCGGGAACCGCGCACCGATGGCTCTGCACGAGCTTGCGAAGTCCGGGGATTCGAGCGCCCATCGGACTGTGGACGTGCTTCCAATAATGAAAGAACTCGTCGTCACTCATGCCTGCCTTCTTCGTAATGCAGTAAACAAGTTTGATCATCCGGTCCCTCTCAAGCCATCACCTGATTTGGGTGAGACTGAGTATTCCGCCGGCGGCGTTGCAGGCGGTCGTATGCCCACGCAGCCAGTACGCAAACACCGCCAACTATCAACGCGAGCGGAAGCTTTCGCCGTGTTGCCTCGTCCCCTCCCACGTAAATTGAAGCAGCAAAAGCCAATAGCGCAATGCGATCCACGATGTTGAGGTAGCGCTTCTTGAACGTGAACGAAAAGGCTGTAACACCAGCAATCACCACAAGCTGTACGAGCGCGATCGAACGAGGAATCAGGACAGAAGGATTGTTGACAGCATGTCCGTGCCACAGTTCGAGCAAGGAACCGAGCGTAGCCGCAAGCATGATTCCAGGGAATATTCTTTTCCAGCGGTTGGCAGTAACCACAAAGATCAAAGACGCGACTGTAAGAAGTGCAAGCCCAACGAGCCTAGAGTGGGTTTGCTCTGACAGACTGCCCGCCGGTTCGGTAATTTCGCCTATGCCCCCATAGACAAGGCCAAGCCATGCCCACCAGCCAGGCAGCGGCCCGGCGAAATCCTGATTTCACCTGTTCTTTAATTGTTGGCTTCTTGGTCATCTTTCACCAACTCCTTGTAGCCGAACAATTGGCCGCCTCAGCGCCAGACAGCAGCTAGCGCAGAGTAATGCGCTCCGCGCACAACTCTGCGGTTCTTCATTTGAAGCCATCCGCCACCCTTTGTCAACGCCGTAGGCATTATGGTTTTGTGCAAGTCCTTATCGTGTAATGATTCGCAGCCTTGAAAGCCCCGGAGTCTGAAAGGCGCAGACTCTGTGCTACCGGGCTGCCGTACACATGAATCGCGCACCCCGATGAATCGGGGTATGCGCCACGCGCGGTTGACCGTGCCTATCGGCTCAGTTTTTAGAGAGAACATTTCCGGAACTTCCGGCGGCCCCGCGGTGTCTACATGTTCAGAAAGAGGAAAGCGCAAGAGCGAAAAGGTCCTTTTCACGAACCGAAGATCGACCGGAAAGGTAAGTAAATAGCGTTTCATTGCCGGTGACCCCGGCGGTGCGGAACGTTAGACGGAGATCGCGGGTGGCGCACACAGAGCGCGCTCTGCCATGTGTGCCAAGAGGTGAACTGGAACGCTGTTGCGCGCCCGCCTTTGATTGTCCGCACCCTGCTATTGATCGCACACACTGCTGACACCGCGACGAACGCTCGAGCCGCGGTGAGGGAGGTGGCAGAATGCTGACTGATACATTGCTGGATTCATCTCCGACCCGGGAACCGGTGCTGCATTTTCGGCACTGGCTGATGATGGCAGCCGCGGCCATCGCGGCTTTCTGTTTTGCATACTTCGGCTTGCCGCTGGTGGAGACGCCGGGAATGAAAGTGCTGCTGACGCAGGCGTCCATACTGGCGGGCGCGTCTTTCCTGTTCACGCTGATGCTGGCCTATGTGTACGCAGACTCGCAGCATTTGAGGCTGCGCACCTGGCCGTGGATGGTGCTGACGTCATTGTTGAATATCGCCGGTTTCATCGCC
>JARRLT010000130.1:4181-30492 GCA_037386725.1 Promethearchaeota archaeon | reverse complement strand
TTCTACTAAAAAAAGGCAAATTTTGAGAATATCATTACAATAATTAAAAATATCATCGAATTAAATAAATCTTTTTCATATTTTTAATCAGTTCTATAGATAGTTTGATTAGATGCTTTTAAATAATAAAAGCTTAAATCATAGTATTTTAATTTCACAACAACATCAATTTTAATACCTGGTCCCCATTTTGGGCCATCTCGAAAAACCATCTCATATGTGTTGTTATAGATTCTGAATTCATTAGTAGCTAACGTTGAGTTAATAGATAATTTATTAATTATCCATATACGTTCAATACTCAATGTAGTGGGAAATTCTGAAACATTTTGAGCGTGAATTTTAATAATGACAGTTAGTGGTTTTCCATCAGGAGGCGTTATTGGCATAAAATCACGCCATATGTATGTCTCTAAAGAAAGAGCGATATTTCCTATCTTAACATCTTCTGTTGCATTATATATACCTGCCTCGGTGTAATATCCCCATTTAGAGGGCTGTGAAGGTCTCTGTGAAGACCAAAAAAATATCAGTGAAAAGGAAGTTAATATTATAATACCAATAATAAAAAATAAGATAATAGTTATCTTTTTCAAAATTCTTAACGAAATTGTTATTCTTTTTGTGATATAAAAAAGTGAAGTAGAAATATAAGATCTTTCAATGCAATTGTTTATTGTTAGTAGGTTTTTTTATCTTTTAGCAAAATTTTTATTGAGATATTTAGAATTAATATACGTTTGATATTAGGGATATTTATTGAAATTTGAAAATATCTATTAAGAATATACAATAAATTATACCTAGATAAATACGGATAAAATTTTGTTGATAATCACTTGGATATTTCAAAATTCTTTACAGAAGTAATCGATTATTCTATGGGATGTACCGAACCTGCAGCCGTAGGTTTAAGTGTAGCTACTGCATTTTCAGCATTAAATGGTAGATTACCATTGTGGTTAGATTCTCAGTCAATTAATAATACATCAATTAATGACTTTAAAGTCGCTCGATCAGATATTAAGGAATTAATTATCAGAATTGACAAAGACACTTTTAGAAATGCAATAAATGTGAATATTCCTAATTCTGAGGGATTAAAAGGACCAATTAATGCTGCGGTTTTAGGGTTATTTAGTGATTCGAATCGGAAATTAGAACTTTTTGAAAATGGTAATAACATCCCCTTAGAAAAAGTAAAAGAAATAATTCATTCTAATCGATGCAAAATAATTCCTCAATTTGATTGGCATGGTGATTAAAATAATTGAGGAATTACCTGATGAAACATTAGATCTACTAAAAGAATCATTAAAAGTAAATTTTAAAGCCTTCGAAGAGTCAAAAGATGCATTGTTTAAAGATCCTACTAATTCTTTAGGGCTTAAGTTATCAGAATTGATTAATGAGGAGTTTCTTCCAGATGATTTTCTTAATAACGCAAAATATAAGGTTGTTACAGCTATAGAAGGTCGTATGAAAGGCTTATCTTTACAGATAATGACATGTGCGGGTTCTGGAAATATCGGACTTACAGTTTCTCTGACTATGGATGTTTTAAATAAACAATTCAAAAAAGGAGAAAGTAAATTATTACGATCATTAGCATTAACTCATTTAATTACGAATTTTGCTTCTACTTATTCTGGCTATATATCAGCTTTGTGTGGGTGTTCCATAAAAGCAGGAATTGGTTTAGCAGTAGGGATTCTATATTATTTTTTACCAGAGGCTCTTTCGATTGACGAGAAATTAATTAAATTTGGAGCAGCTATCAATAATGTTATAGAAAGTCTGACTGGTGTTATTTGTGATGGTGCTAAAAAAGGATGTGCTCTGAAAGTAATAAGTTCTATTGATGCAGCTATTACGAGTGCATTCTTAGCTTTAAAAACTGAAACTTTGGATTATTGTGATGGTATAATAAATAAAGATCCAATAATAAGTTTAAAAAATATTGAAAAAATTTCCAAAGCAATAAGCATTTTAACAAGTTATCACAAGGCATCACCTTCAAAAAAGATTAAATTTCTCATATGGGAAAAATAGACTTTAAATAAAAAGTTAAAAAAAGTTAAATTGGGTGCTTTATCCTTTAACTACACCCATAGGAACAAAACGTGCAATTTTTTCTACTATCCCTAGATCATGGCTAACTTGAACAACTTGATCAACATCTTTATAAGCTCCTGGAGCCTCTTCCGCAATAACTCTCATGCTTGCTGCTTTTATTAAAATTCCCTTCTGAGCTAAATTTTCTTGTACAATTTTAGCAGGATATTTGCGATCTGCTGCTTTTCTTGACATCATCCTACCTGCTCCATGTGCCGTAGATCCAAATGATAATTCCATTGCTTTTTGTCTTCCGACACATAAGTAGGAAGCTGAACCCATTGTGCCTGGAATAAGCGCAGGTTGTCCTATACTTTTATAATCTGAAGGAATCTCAGGATGATTTGGAGGAAATGCTCTAGTAGCTCCTTTTCTATGAATATTTAATTTCACTTTTTTACCATTTATTTTATGATCCTCAATTTTTAAAATATTGTGACATACCCCATAGATCAAATTTAAATCTAACTCATCTATATCCTTCTTAAAATATTTTTCAAAAGATTCACGTAACCAATGAGTAATCAATTGGCGATTATTAAATCCAAAATTGGCCGCACAAGCCATCTGGCTTAAATAATCTTGAGCTTCTTTGGTATTTGCTGGGACACATGCTAATTCTCTATCTGGAACTTCAATATTATACTTTTTCATTGCTTTTTCGATAGTTCTAAGCGCATCAGTGCAAACTTGATGGCCAAATGCTCTACTTCCAGTATGTACCATAACTGTTACTTGGTTTTCTTCAATAATTCCTAACTTTTTAGCGATTTCTTTATTGTATATTTTATCTACTTTTTGAATTTCTAAGAAATGATTTCCGCTTCCTAAGGAACCAACTTGTCCTAAGCCTCGTTGTTTTGCTCTTTGAGATATCAAAGTAGAATCAGCTCCTTTTAAAAATCCATTCTCTTCACAGTGTTCTAAATCTTTTTCTAAAGCATAACCTTTCTCTAAAGCCCATTTTAATCCATTATTGATTAAATCATCTAAATCATTATAACTTGGATTAATTTTACCTTCTGAACCGAGACCACTCGGGATATTTCTATATATTGTTTCTAACAAATCTGGAAGCTTACCTTCAAGATCATTTTCATACAAATTTGTTCTCAACAAACGAACACCACAATTTATATCATAACCTACACCTCCCGGAGAGACCATTCCTGTTTCCGCATCAGTACCCGCTACACCTCCTATACAGAACCCGTAACCTTGATGGGCATCCGAGAGTGCAATTGCATGCTTTTTTACGCCTTCAAGTGTAGCAACATTAGCAATTTGATCCAAAGTTCTATCTTGTTTGATTTTGTCCATTATATAGTCATTTGCATAAATATGAACGGGAACTTTCATCTCAAATTTTCCCCTATTATGCGGTGAAATCTCGTAAATATTATCATCAATTTTCTTTACATTCATTATCATTCAATCTTTATTAGTTCTACTTGATTAAATTTGTTAATTCAAAATTAAAAACCTTATCACTTAAATTAATAATTTATATTGTACTAGATTGGAATGCTTAAAGAGCTGATTTAAATTGAAATTAATTTACGGTTGGAGTTTTATATATTAAAAACTACTTAAAGTCGAAAAATTCTAAAATAAAGGGTTAGAAGCTTACATTCAGTTTCAATCTCTTCTTAATTTTTAGTTCTTTTAGTTTCCCTCACTATTATATTTTAAAAATCTGATATCAAAAAGAGTGAACAATTATCATCTTTTTAAATGAATTTCACATTCTTCACTATCACAAAATAATTGTCCCCAAGCTTTTTCCTTTACTTTCTCTAAGTATAATGGTTTCAAATGTTTTTTCATTTTCTTGTAAACTTCCTTAGTGATTTCTTCATAAGGAGCTTGTTCGTAACCATGCTCTTTTAGAGGAAGAAAGCTAATACATTTGAGTTTATCTTCATATGTTTCTAAAAGATGTTTAATATCTATTTGTTCTTCTTCCTTAAAAGTGATTGTAACCGAAACTTGATTATCTGACCAATATTTTTGATATAATGCGGCATTTTCTGCTTGTTCCCATATTGTTACATCATTCTTACCTCTATTAAAGTGTTTCTTCTTAATAGGAAATTCTATAACTAATGTGTTCTCAGAATACTTATCCCTTTCTACCTTATATCCTGCGGTTTTTACAATATCTACCAATTCGGATTTGTTATTGATTCGAATTCTTCTAATATAATATTTTGCGTGAGGGAAGTGGATTCCATGAGAAACACCAGCTAAAAGACTAACTGTACCACTAGGTTTAACAGTGGTCAATTTAATTGATCTCGGAACGCATAACCAATTAGAATATCTCCCATCTAATTCTTTAAGATATTGGTAACCCTTTCTACACCATTCTAACATTTTTGTTTTTCCATGCCTTTCAAAAGCTTCAATTATTCCAGTTTGAGAGATTCCCATTCTACGATTTTTCACCATTACTGCATTAGTTACTTCAACATTAGTATTGAGGAGTGTAACGGTTTTGGCATATATATAAGCACACTTTAGAGTTTCTTTAAAATCACTCCAATTTTTATGTCTGGAGGGATATGTTTCTGCTAAACAACATAATTCAAATGATTCTAATGTTTGTTCACCACACGGGTTTGTACCTAAAGCGTTCTCGTCTTTAAAGTCTGGAGGATCACCCATGCGAGAATAGTTCCGAGCATTTTCTAACCAAAATATCCCAGGTTCTCCATTCTTAGCCACTTGATCAGCTATAAAAGAATAATCCATTCCTTTTTTAGCAATAATACTATTATTACTTACCCATCGATGTGACTCCAATTCTTTTTTATTTTGCTTAGCTCTAATAAATTCTCGATCATTTTGATTTCCTAAAGCTATTTGTGCGCTTCTTCGTACTCCACCAGCAATTACGCATGTTCCAATAAGATTCCCAAGAAAGTAAGCTTCTAATAAGAGTTTTAGGGCTTTCACCCACCCCTCTCGACTATCTGAAATTTTGAATTTAAATATACCATTTTTTGGTGGCCTAACTTTGATTTTCCCCGCCCCTTTTGTATCAAACCCTACCCCAACTCCAACCATTAGAGAATACATAAGGAATTCGAAAGCTTCTGTGAATTTAATATTAATATCTTTAGTTGAAACAAATCCACAATTATTCAATGCCATGGAACCATGTTCAGCTATAAAGTCTGTTCCCATAATCCAGAATCCTCTTCCTGGAGGCGTAAATTGAAATTCCCAAATTCTTATATACATCTTTCTAGCTAATTTTCTCGCTTTCGCTTCGTCCCATGGTATTTTTAAAATTTTACAATGTTCTTTTTGGATTGAGAAACATCCTTCGACTACTCTTCTAATTGTTTCCCAATATTCCTCTTTTCGATCCCTACTTTCGATATATCGAGCATAAGTTCTTTTGTATACAAAATATCCTAAAGGTCCCCAATCGGGTTGCTTTCCTTTGAATTGCTCTAAAAAATCTTCTTTTAATTGAAAGCTGTTACTAACAAATGATCTTTGAATCATTTTTACTAGTTATTTATTAATTTAGATAATAAAATTATTTCTTAAAACTAGAATATCCTCAAATAAAAAACTAAATTTTTATATTTCTTTTAATAAGAGTTAAGGCAGTAACTTTCCTAAAATTTCTTCTATAGATTTATTACTTACTACTGAATTAGGTTTTTCTTTTAAAATATCTCCCTTTCTATCTGCTTCTAAATCATCTTTTTTAATTAAGAGCCATTTATCATTTCCTTTGAATCTTATTAATGAAAATTCCCCTTTTAATTTCTCGCCATTCAAAATAAAAGTGATATGACCATTCTTATAAGCTTCTTCAATTGATAAATTCTTTTCATTTTTCATAGTAATATTTTTATATTTTCCTCTATCCCAAATAATAACAGTTCCCGCGCCATAATTTCCTTCTGGAATTGTACCCTCAAAATTAGCATAATCAATTGGATGATCTTCGGTTTCTATCGCAAGTCGTTTATCTTTAGGATTAAGAGAAGGTCCTTTTGGAATTGCAAAAGACTTTAAAACGCCCTTATATTCAAATCTGAAGTCATAATGAAGCCGGCTAGCTTTATGCTTTTGAATAACGAAAAAATTTTTCTGAAAGTCATCTATCTTTCCTAAGGGTTCTGGAGTTTTTTTGAAATCTCTTTTATCCTTATATTCCTTTAAACTCATTTTAATTGATCTATTCTTAATTTAAAAGACTGTTTAAAAATTAACGGCCTTAAATAATTCTTCTATCAAAATCATCTGGTTTATTTTTTGTGTGAGGGAAATAAAAAATATGACCACACATAGGGCACTTAAGTTTTTGACTCATTTTTCTTAAAGTATTTATAATCTATATATATTTAAAATATTATCATTTTACGATATTCTAACAAGTTAAATGGAATGCTCCCGCTACTTTTTTATCTTTATTTAATGCAACATTATATTTTTCAACTGCTTTAGTTGTTTTGTAACATTTTACCTTGAATGAAAGATTCTTTATTAATTTTTGAGATATAATCATATTTCCCATATTTCCGGTTCCGATAATCAATAAGTCTGGATTATAATTGATAACTTTTTGCAGATCTGATTCATTTAAGTTGTTTCCACTTTCTCTCCACCAATTTGGTATAATTTTCTTTCCTAAAAGAATCATATCCTCAGTATAATTTTTGTTTTTTATTTGTATCTTCCCAAATTTATAATTATCAATAAAATCCACACTCATGTTTTTTATATCGGATATACATATTTAAAAATCTTTTTTATAAAATTAATTGAAAATATTTCTGATTAGTTTTACCTTTAATATATAAACGTAGGAATTAGATTTTTCTTTCTTTAAATGTTTCCTCTAATCTTTTGTAATACTTTACTCTTCTCTTTCTCTTCTTTTTTAAATCATCTATAGCCTTTTGTTTAGCAAGGTAATATAAACTCATTTTTTTCTGATTGTTTTCTTCTAATATTTCTTTTGTTTTACTTTTTATTTGATTTACAATATTTTCTTTAAATTCAGTATCAGATCTTGCTCTTTGGCGAGATGATAATGCCAACAAATCTCCAGCATTTGAAACGAAGTCTGGGAAAACAAGTACATCACTTTCTTCTAACTTTTCTATAATTTCCTCATCATAAGGACTTAATGAAGCTGGAACAATAGCTTTTGGCTTAATACTTTCAAAATTTTGCTTATTTATTGTATTAGGTCTCGCACCAGGAATGATAAAATCAATTGAGTATTCTGATGATAAATTAAACAATTTTTCTCTTTCCAAATTAAATGAATTTATATCCTTATAATGAAATATAAATTCATCTCCATACTCCTCTTTAAGCTTTAAGAGTTCTTCAATATCTAATCCATCTTCATTAAAAAGTGCTCCATTGATAGTTGATACTCCATTTAGTTTATATCCTCGCTTGATAAGTTGAATTCCTATCTCCCTTCCTGTACGACCAAAGCCTTCTAAAATAATATTAGGAGGGTCATTCCATTTAATTCCTAATTCCTTAATATAACCAATTATTTCATGAAATAGAGTATCTAAACAATGAATTACTCCATATCCAATATATTTCTTTTTAAGAGGGATATCATATCTTAAGATACCCACTTTTCTAGGCATCAATTCAGGATGTCCAGATATTTTAAAAATATTTTCTATATCTTCCACATTTGTTCCTAATCCTGGTTCTGGGTAAAATAAATCTTCTTTTATAAAAGATTGAATGGACTCAGCAAAATTGCTTATAATTATATCTTTTTCTTTTGATTTAGAATCTAATACTAAACCAGCCTTTGCTCCTCCAATAGGGATTTTATATGTACAGGCTTTAAGTGTCATTGATCTCGCAAGCTTTACGACTTCCTCTAAAGTTAAATCCTCCGCAACTCTAATTCCACCCAAAGGGACACCATATATCGAATTATCGATTACCAAAAATCCCTTCATATTTGTTATAGAGTCCTTTAATAAGAGAATTTTTTCTGGACCAAATTTGTCTAAAAATAAATCTTCAAAATTTAAAACCATCTGAATCCCTCTTTTGCTAATTCAAATTGAATTTTTCAAATTAATTCTTTATTATGTCAATTGAAAGATATAATAATCCACTTTAAAGAATTTTTATTATAAATTATTTACAATACAGATAATTTTTCATTTCTAGGAGATTTAAGTTCAATGACTAGTTTGAGAAATCAAAATAAAATATTAATGGTATGATAGATATCTTGGGTTTTTTTCTATTTGTTTAAAATTTTGAATAAATCTGATTTCATTAAGTCTTCATAGGTATCTACATCACTGAGATGTTTTAATTTGACATATGTTAAATTTAAATCTTCTATATCTTGAATGGTGTCTGAACAGACTGTTTCTGTGCTCCATTTCTTATTCTGGAATAACTTTGGGTATAAGTTGTTCATACCTATTAAATAATATCCCCCATCGGTATCTGGACCTATTACAACATCATTTTTGCTTAACTCGTTAAAAGCATTTTTAATTATTTTAGAATCTAATTCATAACAGTCAGTAACAATTAAAATTGCTTTATTAGTATCCTTTAAAGTTAATTTAAAGGCATTTAACATCCTCTCACCCAGATCATCACCTTTTTGTAAAAATTTTTTATATATGTGACCACTCCACTCATCATTTTGATTTATAAAAGTGGAGTAGAAGAGATATTTTTTAATTGAATCCAAATTATGTGTTATTTTTCTGGCGTGGTCAAGTAATAGCATATACACCTCTAAAGATCTTAAGATTTTCATTAATTTAGCCTTTTAGATAAAAGTATATGATTTACCATCTAATTATTTTTTCAGAATGGTTTTCTTGAGGAACAACATTATATTTTTGAAAGTAAAGGCGTATTCTAAATTGGGGCATTTTAACAATCCTCCAAAAGAAATAGATTATTACCCATGATAACCATACTCTGAAAAAACCTTCAGTTTCAAATCTTCTTGTTGAAGTAAGTACAGCAGGACGTGTATAAGCTATTCTTTTTAAATTATGACAGAATCTAGGCCATTTACTCTGTTTTTTTGTATATCTTTTCATTTTTCGACTAAAATCAAAGCCTTCAAGAATCCACATTTCACTATATCCGTCTAATTCTTTAAAAATCTCTTTTCTCACAAAGATAGCATTATCTCCCGGAAAGTTTTTGTCAAGTCGGAGAGCCCAATTACCTATTCCCGCAAAAAAATAATTACATCCCTTAATAAAACTTGTTAGTTTAACATTAGATGGCCAATCCCAGTATTTTTTAAAACCTCCACCTATTAAAGCTTTATCTTTCTTCAATCTATAAGCAACTTGAAGCAATCCTGTTTTTGGAAGAATTGTGTCAGCATGTAAAAATATCAATACATCTCCATTAGCTTCTTCTACTGCAGTATTAAGTTGCTTATAACGTCCTCTAGGGGCATTAATAACTTGATCAGCAAACTTTTTAGCAATTTCAAGAGTTTTATCAGTTGATCCCCCATCGCTAACAATGATTTCTATAGGAAATGATCTTCCATCGTTAAATTTAGCTGATTCTCGAGCAGAGATGATAGTTCTTTTTAAATTTTTTTCTTCATTCAATGTTATAATTATTACACTGAGTAACATTAGATTTTTAGTAAATGGTAATTAAATATATAGAATAAATTAAAGAATCAAATTAAAGAATTAATTTAAAATTTTATATCCAATGATTAACATTTCTGTTTAGGCATATTATTTATAAATACAAGATAATTTTGATGAGATATTAGGTTTCTAAGAAATAGGTTGCTTGATATAAAAAAGGAGCATTACGATCAATTTGATAATATAATAATTTAAGTTTCAATTTTTTAAACGATTCTAACCAATTCTTATGGTTCTTGTTGTTATGGGGATGGTTGAAAAATTGAAAGTTGACTAAAGAATCCATTAGAAATGTGAAATATTTTTGAAATTGGTTTTTATATATATCTTCAATAATAATTATTCTACGAGACACCCTCTTAGCTTCGCTTAAAATTGTTTCGGGAGATATTGTATGGTGTAAAACTGTCAGAATCAAAGTAAGATCAAATGAATTATCTTTGAAAGGGAATTTTTGTCCATCGTATATTAGAGTTTTAATATCTTTAAAAATAGATAAATCTTTAATATCAATTGTTTTAGAGTTAAACCCCATACATTTTAACAAATAACATACTGTACCTGGTCCTCCTCCCACATCAAGTATTTTATAATCCTTTTTTAAGAATTTTTCAATTCTATTTATCTTTCTGTGAGCATCTTTCAACCAAAGATATGCTATAATCTTGTTCAATAAGCTTTTATTTCTTAAAGTTATCAAGTCTATGTTTATGTTTCAAAATAAGATATTAATAAAATAATAAAAGTTAAAGTGAGATATTAATATAATTATAAATTTTGAAATTAATTAGACAAATTTTAAGACTATTTTATAACCAAACATATATTGAAAAGGCAATTAAATTAACAAGAGAAAATGAGGGAAGAGTATATTGGGCACCAAGCTGTCAATAATTAAAAATAACAAGGAAAGGTCTAAAGTATTAATTGGATCCTCAGATATTGTATCTTTAAATATGGAGGAAGCGAGTGAGATAACTGAGTATGAAAGTATTATGAAAATCATCAAAAAATTAGAAGAATTAGGAGTTCAGATCGTATCAATTACCAATGGAATCAATGGTTCAGTAATATCGGATGGAAAAGCTATTATTCGTAATTTTGTACATGAATTAGAAGTTCATGATACCACAGGTTCTTGAGATGTATTCATTAGTGGATTAATCTTAGCAGATCTTAATGGATTTTCTCTTGAGGAGATGGCAAAATATGGTTCCACTATGAGTGCATTAGAAGCAACAGAGATGGGTGCGAGAGTGGGTCTTCCTAGATCATTTAATGATTTAAAGGAATTTATTCAGAATAATTCTATAAAACAAGATAAATCTACCATTAATTAATTTAGAAAATTTTTTTATTCTTAATCAAATGTAAGTACACTTTTAATATGATTTGGTTGTTCATAAGACTTAAATGCTTTTTCAATATTTTGGAGGGGGAAACGAGATGAGATTAATTGATTAACATCAATATCTCCAGATTGTAAGCCACTTATTGCTTTTTCAAAAGGTCCGCATCTACTAGAAAATAAAGTAATTTCTCTTACGACTATTTCAGTTAAATTAAGCTGTACTGGGAGGCCAGGTGTAGATTTGACATGTATTTTACCACGTGTTCTACAAGAGGAAATTATATCTGAAATTGCTTTAGGATTTCCCGTTGCATCAACTATAATATCACTTCCTAATCCATTAGTAATTTCTTTGATCCTATAAGGGATATTATCAATTTCAAACCTGTTTAATGCGTGATTTACACCAAATTTCTGTGCTAATCTTAATTTATAGGGAGAACCATCAACAACAATTACATTTAAATTAAATCCCAATGCAATTTGAGTAATCAACAAACCAAGTTTTCCTAAACCAAATACAGTAATATTTTTATCGTCTTTCTCAATAGGCATTAACTCAAATACTTGATAAGCCGCCGCTAAAGGTTCAATGAAAGATGCTTCTTCATATGTGAGATTATCCGGAATTTTATGAATAAGATATTCAGGTAATTTAATATACTCCGCAAATACCCCATCTACATCAATTCCTAAAGCTTTTCTCGAGACACATTGTGTATACAAATGCTTCTTACAGAAATAACAACTAAAATCAATATTAGTATTGATTTCAGAAGTTACTCGTTTATTAATTAAATCGTTACTAACATTTTTTCCAATCTTTACTATATCCCCCGAAAACTCATGACCAAGTATTATTGGCGTAGGTGTGGGTAAATTTCCTTTTAGAATTGCTAGATCTGTTCCACAGATTCCCGCTGCTTTTACTTTTACTAGTATTTCTGAATCTGAAATGGTTGGTTTTTCAACTTCCCTAACTTCAACTTTCTTCCCATTATAAATAGCAGCCTTCATAATTAAAAATTAAGTTATCTTAAATATTGAAGTTTTTCAAATCCTTAAGAAAGAAAGAATTTTGGTTTTATATTATTACTTTCAATTTAAAAAGCGACATGAAATACTTTATATTTGAAGTTATTTTATTGTTTAAAAGAGTGCGATAATATTTCGATTCTGAAAAATAATGATGAAAATGAAAAAATGGGAAGTTAATGAAGATAAAATTTGGTTTCAAAAATGGTGGCCTTCTGAAGTTTCAAAAAACTTAGATTTTGAAGAACTTACGCTAGGGGAATTTTACGATCGTCAGAGGAAGAAATATCCTAATCACAATGCAATGTGGTTTTTGGAAACATGGATGACTTATGATGAAACGGGAAATTATATTGATCGATTCGCAACCGCTCTTTATGATCTAGGGTTACGTAAAAGTGATTGTGTTGCCTTGCTTTTACCAAATAGTTTTCAATATGTCATTTCCTATTATGCATGTGCGAAAATTGGAGTAATAGTAACTGGAATTAATCCAACAAATAAACCCTTAGAAGTACTTCATCATCTACAATTAACTAAAGCAAAGGTTGTTATTTCATTAGACGCTTTATATAATGACTTATTAAAGCCAATAATAGATAAGACTAACATTGAATTTATTATTTCAACAAATATTGTAGATTTAGCTTCTGGTATTTCATCTGTTTTAAAATTTATCGGGAAAGTTATTGGTAAAATTCCTAAAGGAAAAATAGATTTTAAACCAACATACAAATTCTCAGAATTATTAAAAATAGAGCCAAATGTTCCTAAAATAGTGTTTGATCCTACTGAGCATACAGCTACATATCTTCTTACTGGAGGAACCACTGGAGTACCTAAAGCAACTGTTCTGACACATTTTAATGTTGTATCAAATGCAATCCAATGCGTTAATTGGTTAGGAGGAGAAAGTCCTGGTATGGGTGATATTGGCGTGCTCCCATTATTTCATTCATTTGGAATGACTGCTGTTATGAATGTATGTATTGGATTAGGAGGTTGGATGATGCTCTTTCCTAAACCTCCCGAGACTGCTGAATTGATCGAACACATAGAACAATTACCTGCACCTGAAGGGTTAGCGTATGTAGGAGCAGAAATTTTATTTAAACGCTTCGCTGAATACTCAGAATTAGAAAACCATGATATTATGGGAAAAATAAAGCTATGTATATCAGGAGCTGGTCCCCTACATAAACCTATCCAAGAAAAATTTGAAAAGCGTACTGGAGGTAAGATAGTGGAGGGTTATGGGTTATCTGAAGCTAGTCCAGTCGTAAGTTCAGGAAGTCTCTTTGAACCAAGTAGTCCTCTTGGAAATATTGGAATGCCTATTCCAGGGACAGATTGGGGTATTTTTAATGCTTCAGCAGATGATTTAGGGGATGGTCCAATTGCTAATGGATTATCTGGTTCTAAATATGGGCAAGAATATACGGGAGAAATATGTATACATGGTCCACAAGTCATGAAAATGTATTTAGATAAACCAGAAGAAACCAAACAAACTTTACAAGAATGGGATGGAAAAATTTGGCTAAGAACAGGAGATATTGGCTATATGAAAGAAGATGGATTAGTGGTTATTATGGACCGGAAAAAACAGCTAATTAAAATGGCTGGTCATTCCATTTTTCCTAAAGAAGTGGAATCTAATTTGATGATGCATGAAGCTGTGAATGAAGCAGCGGTAGCTGGTTTACCAGATCCAGAAGGAAAGGTTGGAGAGATCATAAAAGCTTGGGTTGTATTAGAGCCGGAATTTATCGGAAAGGTTACAGAGATGGAATTAAAGGAATGGGCTGAAAATAATTTTTCAAAATGGAAAGCACCAACTCAAATCGAATTTATTGAAGAAGTCCCTAAGAACATTCCAAGATGGGCTTTGGGACATATGGTTTGGTTTAATTATCATGGGATTGGGGCTTGCCCCTTTAGGAAGATTTTTGGGTTTACCAGAAACCATTGGAGTTCTACTGTTAATCTTTAGTTGGGATATGGTAGCACTTTTAATCTTAATATTAGGAAAAAGATATATTTCTATACCTAGAATTGGTTTTGTCAAGTTTGGGCAAAATCGTAAAAAAAGAAATAAGATCTTAAGTGTTTTTTTAGGTATAAATGTTGGATTTACTATTATTGTATTTATATTTACTTTGGTTGGGTTATTTCAAGTAAGTTTACCTAGTTTCCTTGTAATGTTAATTATTGGGTTGTTATTTATTACTACACCTTTTAGCTTAATAGCTTATTTTATCCAATTAAAACGTCTATATCTATATGCATTATTAGGGGGATTTGGTCTATTTTTTAGTGATTTGTTATCCCCATATTTTGAGGTTCCTCTAAGAAACATTATAGTTTTTATTCCCTTTGGTGGAATGATTTTAATCTTTGGTCTTATTATTCTAATACATTTTTTAAGCAAATATCAGTTAACAAAAAAGGAGATCCCCTAAAAGATTTCAGAACAAGTTGATCTTAAAGACTTAGAGATAAAAGTTTAACGTTCTAATAATTATTATAAAAATAAAATTTTTGTATTTCATTCTCTATTTTCTTGAATTGCTTTCTTAGGAGGTAATGGGATAAATTGACTAGTTCTTCTCTTATATTTGGCATATTCACTATCTCCCTCAAATCGTTTATTTAACAGTCTTACTCCAGATACATTGATTATCATATAATTGATTAGGAGAGGACCGAAAAATGTAAGAAATCCCCATGGGAGGACGCCTATTGAGATTATATATATTCCCCACCACTGAATTACTTCACCAAAATAATTAGGATGTTGGGTATAATGCCATAATCCTTTATCAAAAACTTTACCTTGATTTTTAGAGTCATTTAAGAAGGAATATAATTGATAATCACCCACAGATTCAAATAAAAATCCTATTATCCAAATAAATATTCCTATATAATCTAACCACCAAAGAGTGGGATTAACACTAATATTAATATAAATTACTGGAAAACCAACGAGAAAAATTATCAATCCTTGAAAAAGATATATTCTTAGCAAACTATTGATAACCACGTTGTTCCCCCATTTTTTCCTCATATTTTGATACCTCTTATCCTCTCCTTTGCCTCGATTTCTAATAAATACGTAACCAGATAATCGAAACCCCCAAATTGTAACAATTATAGTAACTATAATCTCTCGTAAGGAGTAATTTCCATTCAATATTAAAGTTGTCCAAGCAATTAATATAAATCCACCCCCATAAAAGATATCCATAACGCTATTATCTTTTTTAGCGGTACCTACAAGGAATGCAATGAATATATAAATATAGAGTACTATCAGAGTAATTCCTATAAATGTAAGTTTTTCAAGTTCAAATATAAACATTTTTATAACCCTCTGTTTTTTTATTAGGAATTTGATATAAAATTAGAAAATTAGAATTTAAATCTAATACTAATAAAAAATCAATGTTAAGTCATTTTAAATATTGTAAAGAATGCAAAGGATGGTGCTGTAGAGAGAACGAAATGTTACTATCTAAAAAAGATATAAATAGAATCCTAAAAAATAACAATGAAATCACCCAAAAAGAGGATTTTGTTTTTATAAATCAAGATGGATATTTCCAATTGAAAAACGTAGATTTTCGATGCGTTTTTTTAACTTGAAAACCCAGAAGTGTGAAATTTATGATTATAGACCTATGGGGTGTAGATTTTATCCTCTTATATATGATAATCAAGACAATAAATGTATTATTGAAAAAGATTGCCCATATTGGAAGGTATTTTATAAAGATAACACAACAATTCAAAATATTTGTAAAAAATTAAAAATTTTTATTAGATATGATTTAATGGTGTAAGAAATTCTAATTAAACCAAGTTATAAATTATAGAGTTAAAAGGTTACTTTTAAGAAATATAGTAAAATTGTTTAAACTGAATCTTTTTTCATTTTATCTACACGTTTGGTTTGAATTTTTTGGCTGGAATCCCTAAATATATCATATTTTCCTCCAACTCTTGAGCGACTGTGGTGGTTGAACTCGCGGCTAATATTGAATTATTTCCTATCTTTGTTCCTGGCATAACAACTGAATGAGCTCCGATTCTTACATTATCGCCTATTTTGGTTTTCCTAATAATTAATAGGTTTCCGATGACAATTGAAGATTGAATGATACTCCCTTGTCCAAGAACCACGTTATTTCCAATATCTATGAATTCCGTATCAATCCATCCTTCAAATAAAGAGTTAGAAAATTTAGTTTTTACTCCAAAAACTTTTAAACAAATATTATCAAGAAATGGAAAAGGAAATTTATGAGATAACCAAATAGGCCACTTTTTTATAGTATTTCGTATACTCCAGTAACAATAATCCTTATTGGATGTCTCTCGCAAAAAAGTTCCTTCCTTGGGGGGATATATTTTATTTACTATAATAAGTAATATTTTTGCGAATACCAAAGAGATTAGCACAAAAGAGATATAAACTAAAAATATAAAGACGGGTAAACTGATTAAAAAGAATAATAGATTTGAATTAAAGAATAAATGGAAGTAGAGCCAGATTTCTAACTGAACAACATTTAGACTCATCCAGATTAGAAATATATAAAAGAAAACATATCTCTTTTTGATTAAGACTAACGATGTGAACGGACCACCTTTCATAGATGCTGGAGTACTAATAATTAATCACCAAAATTATCATTTTTTTCATCGTTCAAGTTATGCTTTACTTTGTATTTAATTTTCTCATCAACGATTTTTTTCACTATTGTATCTCTATCAATCTCGGAATATCGATTAGGCTTTAATTTAGTGGCAGGAATACCAAAATATATCCATCCTGGGTCGAGTATTTGATCAATAGCACTATTTGAGAAGGCACCAATAATTGTTTCTTTACCCACTTTTGTACCTGGTGCTATATTAGAAACTCCTCCTATTACAACATAATCATCAAACATTACTTTCTTAATAATTAAATATTTTCCAACAACCATACTACTCATCACCACGGCACCTTGCCCAACAGTAACTTTTCGCCCAAAATTTATGTTTTCTATGTCTAACCATGCATCAAACATATGACTTGTGAAATCAACATTAACCCCAAACCACCTAAAACCCCAAGTATCAATCCAGGGTAGTGGAAAATTGTTCATAAACCATAAAACCAGTTTTTTTATTTCTGTTCTAAGGCACCAAAATTCAAAATCTTTTTTTCCTTCTTCAGCAATGAAAACTCCTTCTTTTGGCTTATAAATTAATTTAGCTAAAATTAGAAATAGTTTCGAAATGAATGTGAGAGAAAAAACAAATATAAAATATGATACAAATATTCCTGGAGCAATTAAAAGAATCTGTAAAATCCAATTACGTATCCACAGAAAGTAATTATACCAAAAACCAACAACTACATTCCCACTTAACCATAGAATTGGTATATATATGATTAAAAATTTTATATTGATTCTGCTAATAGCACTACTTGTCAGAAAATCAACTTTAAAATCATCTGGATTATATCCATTCTCAATGATCTCTTTATATTTCTTGATTTCGCGTTCTACTTTATTTTTCATCAATAATGTCCTCTTTTTATTGATTTACTCTTAAAGTCTCAGCTTCATCTATGTTTTGCTTTGAAATATCCAAATAATTTGTAATTTTTCTTGTGAAAATCTTTCTAAGGGGAACTCCGAAATAATAATTTCCCTCTCCTTGTATAATATTATGTTTTGTAGCTCCCGCCATAGGAAAAAGGTAAGCATTATCTTTAATTTTTACCCCTGGAGCAAGACAATTCAATGCTGCGGTCGTTACATTATTACCAAGTTTTATTTTAAAGTAATCTATATTCCCAAAAATACCATCAACTGCATGAGAACTAAATCCAGAATTGACTCCTACGTAACAATTTTTCCCCGTTTCTATAAATCTATCTGCTCCAAATTGTTCTTCTATAGTTGTTCCTTTTCCAATTTTATTTGTTCCAATAAAGTTGTACAACCAATTTATTAACCAAGGAAATAAACCTTTTACAACTAAATGCTTAGGATATTTAATTAAAAAACTTCTAATATGATAATAATTCAAATTTTTACTGGGAATATTTCTTGGAATTATTCCATCGTGTGAAGTATTAATTCTTTCTGTAATTTTCCAATATAAACGTGTAATTAAAGCTACAAGAAAGATATGAATCAAATAGATCAGTAAAAAAATAAAAGGTAGAGAAATAAAAGCTAATAAATTTTTAAGATTGAAAAAAATTGTAATTAAATTGTTAATCAAAAAGAATTTTGGTAGATAATATAATGTAAAGTAAAAATATAATATTATTCCAGGGAAGAACCAAGAAATTAAATAAATTGTGAAGAATCCAAAGAGATACCAATGGAATTGAAGATTTATTTCCTCTTTTAAAGTGGTTTCATTTAAATTTTCAATCCCTTGGGTTTCTTTATTTTTTATTGACATTGTTTTTAATAAATGATAAGCCTTTAATTTAAAATTTTTAAAATTTCTTATAAATTTCTTTTTTATAAAAAATTAAAGACTAGGATATTTTTGATATTTAATATTATTACAATTATAAGAAATAATTGATATAAATCTAATACTTTTTAATTACCAAAATGCCCATATTTTTTTTTTTAAACTATCTAATCTTTTTAAAAGTAAGGATAAAGCAGGAACTATATATAACAGATTCAAGGATAGAAATTTAATCAAGTAAAAATGTTAAGTGATTTTTATGTGAATAAAGGTGTTTAAATTAATTTCCAATCTTTCCCCATCTTTCTTCTTCTTCTTTCTTCTTTTCCTTTTTTAGTTTTCTCCTTTCTAAGTATGATAAATGCTCATCTTGGTGTTTACGGTAAAATTTTCTATACATTTCTTCCAATTGCTTTTCGTCATCGATTTTAAAGCTTATTTTATCTTCTAAATCATCTTCAAAAAATTTATTCTCCTTATATTTTCTACAAGGCACTCCCGCATATACATATCCATCTTCCAGTTTTTGTCCTACCGTAGTCAATGACCATGTTGTAAGCACAGCTTTTTTACCTATATGAGTTCCAGGCATTACATATGAATGAGTTCCTATTCTTACCTCATCTTCAATAACAGTTTTTCGAATAATTAATAAATTTCCAATTACTAATGCTGAAGTAATGTGACTACCTTGCCCAACTACAACGTTCTTTCCAAATTCAATGAATTCCGTATCAACCCATCCTTCAAAGAGACTGTTGGAGATTCTTGTTTTAACTCCGAACATTTTGAAACAAATATTATCTAAAAAAGGAAATGGGAATTTATGTGCTAACCATGTAGGCCATCTTTTAATAGTGTTTCGAATACACCAATAAAGATAATCCTTATCACTAGTTTCTCTAAGAAAAGTACCCTCCCTCGGTTCATGAATCGCATTGACGATTACTAAAAGTAATTTAGCAAATACCATTGAGGTGAAAACCGCTGTTTTACTAAGGTTGTTGGTGCGAATGGCCCTACTCTTAAGCTTGTTGGAACTGACATTTTTTCATCTCCTTATTATCTATACCAAATCTTTTTTATCCTCATCAATATTCACTTCACTTTCAACTTCATACTTTTCTTCTTCATCAACATCAGTTCTCACTATAACATCTCTTCTTTCCTCAGCAAATTCATTTCGTTTTAGCTTGCGAGCTGGAATTCCTGCATATACCCACCCAGGCTCACAAATTTGGTTAAACGCTGAATTTAAACAAGCTCCTAAAACCGTATCTCTTCCTACGATTGTTCCTGGAGCAACGGTAGATTGACCTCCAATTAAACTATAATCTCCAAAACTAACTTTCTTAATAATTAAATACTTTCCAACAACCATACTACTCATAACAACTGCTCCTTGACCAATCATAACTCGTCTTCCGAACTCAACAAATTCTATATCGCACCATGCATCTTGTAAATGACTGGAAAAATCAATATTGATTCCAAACCATCTATAGGCTAAAACATCAAGCCATGGGATGGGACTATTATTCATCAGCCATATAACAAGTTTCTTAATTTCTATTCTTAAACACCAAAATTCAAAATCCGGATCCCCTAATTCTGCTTTAAAGATTCCTTCCTTTGGTCTATGTATCAAGTTTATAAGAATCAAGATAAGTTTACTAAAAATCATGCATCCTAAAATAAATATGATAAACATAGCCATTATGTGCGCTGGAAATAAAAGGAAAAAGTAAATCCAATCAGCTGGCGTTCTAAAGATTGTGAAACTATACAAATAAATTCCAACAAGAATTCCAGAAAACCAAATAATTGGAATATACACTATTAAAAATTTAACATTAACTCGACTTATTGCGCTACTCGTTATGAAATCTATTGAGTAATCAACTTCTTTGTCTTCTTGTTCGTTCGACTCTTTTTCTTTTTCCTCTTCCATAATTTTCATTCCTCTTCTTTATTAATTTTAGCAAGTTGTTGCTTTTCTAAATTTTCTGCTTTTTCCAAATCTTCATCTGTAATTTGTAGATATTTTTTAAGTTTTCTACTGAAAATTTTTCTAATTGGCATCCCAAAATAGTAATTTTGACCTTTATTTACATTAAATTTCAAATTTGACCCCATTGGGAATACATAAGAATTTTCCTTTAATTTTGTTCCTGGACCTAAAGCACCTTCTCCGGCTAAAGTTGTATTGTCTCCTAATTTTATTTTAAAATAGTAAATGTTACCAAAAATGCCCTCAACTAAATGACTTGCTAAACTTGTATTAGGTCCTAGGTAACAATTTTTGCCTACATCGATATATCTTGCTCCAACAACCGCTTCTTCCATTGTTGTACCTTTCCCAATATCAACTGAACCAATGAAATTAAAAATCCAGTTTGATAAATAAGGAAAAATACCTTTTATTGCAAGATTTTTAATATATTTGATTATAAAACTTCTAATATGATAATAATCTAATGTACTACTTGAAATATTTCTTGGGATAATCCCATCTTTTGATGGAGATCGCTTTTCTGTAAATCTCCATATCATACGAGTATATATTGCTGAACCAAATAAATGAAGTAAATAAGTAATAATTAACGCAAAAGGCATAGTAATGAAAGCAATTAGTGAATTAAAATTAAGAAATAAAAGAAAGAAATTATGTATATTCAAAAAATTTGGGATAAAATATAGAACTAAATAGCCGAAAAAGAATAAACCTGAAAATATCCAAGCAAAAAAATAATTTCCAATAAATAAAAGGATATACCAATTAAATTGATGTTCAACTTCTTCTTTAACTACTTCTTTTTTAGATCTTAACAAGGATCTACTTTTTTTCTTTTCCAAATTGATCGCTCTCTTTTAATTCTGATGATTATAAAAAGTTTACATGTAATAGCTATAAAATATAAATATAAAACAACTAATCGCGTTTAAATAAATTTTAGACAATATAAAAATTTCCCGATTAAATATAAATGAGAGATAGGAATGAATTTTCTTCACTTATTTTTTAGGTTAAATTCTACTCTCTTAAGTTAATGATTTGCATCTCAAAAAGCTAGGATATTTCGATTTTTAAATAAACATTAATTTTTTCATTTAATATTAGCTATATAGTAATCACTTAATAATAATTAAATTATAGGAAAAGTTCCTAAATTAGATATAGCTAACTATGAATAGATTTTTAGATTACTAAAAATAATTTGACTTAATAATGACTGATAATTCATTTTCACTCGTAGATCTTTATCCAAAATGGGTTGTAAACTCAAAAGGAGAAAGAATGAGATTTGATGCGGATAAAATTGCCTCTGTTTTAAACAAAGAGACAGGTTTAGATATACATATCGCAGAAAAAGTTGCCGAAGATGTGATCCGAAAAGTTATCGGATTAGGAATCGATGAAATTTCTACAAATTACTTAAGAGAACTCGTATGCGTTGAATTAACACAAAGAGGATTAAATAAGTATCGAAATCTTTTTGCGAGAGCAATTAACTTAGAAAATATTAGCTTTAATCTTGATAAGGATTTTCTTTTACAATTTAAAGGAAAACAACCTGTTTGGGGTCCTCTTGGATATTTCACCTATAAAAGAACTTATGCACGAATTATAGAAAAACAAAATAGAAAAGAAGAATTCTGGGAAACGATAAAAAGAGTTGTTGAGGGATGTTTTTCTATTCAGAAAGAGCATTGTATGAAATTAAGTCTTCCATGGAGTGATAAAAAGGCTCAAAAATCAGCACAAAAAATGTTTAGAAAGATTTGGGATTTTAAAATGTGTCCCCCCGGTCGTGGACTATGGATGATGGGTACTGATTTTATTGCACGACATGGTTCAATGGCTTTAAACAATTGTGGTTTCGCTTCTACAGCGGATATTGATCTAAAATACTCAAAAGCATTTGAATTTGTAATGGATGCTTTAATGCTAGGTGTAGGCGTAGGATTTGATACTAAAGGAGCGGGTAAAATTAAGATTAAAGCGCCACAAGAAGGTAAATTTGAATTTGAAATCCCTGATAGTAGAGAAGGATGGGTTGAGGCGTTAAAATTAACTCTGGAAGCATATTTTTTAGGGAAGCAACTTCCTATTTATAATTTTTCTCTTATACGCCCAGCTGGAGAAGCAATTCGAGGATTTGGAGGTATCGCATCTGGTCCTAAACCTTTAAAAGAAATGTTAAATGATGTGGCAAAAATACTAGAGAAGCGAATTGATCAAAAAATAACTTCGGTAGATATTGTTGATATAATGAATCATATCGGGAAATGTGTTGTAGCTGGTAATGTTCGACGTAGTGCTGAGATAGCGTTAGGGAAGCCAACGGATTTAGACTTTATTACTTGTAAACAAGATAAAGATGCTCTCTATTCTCATAGGTGGGCAAGTAATAATAGTGTATTTGCTAAGAAGGGACTTGATTATTCTTTTATCGCTGATCAAATTGCGGTGAACGGTGAACCGGGGATTTTTTGGTTAGAAAATGCCAAAGCATATTCACGTATGAAAGATAAACCAGATTTTAAAGATAAAAAGGCAGCTGGTGTTAATCCTTGTGGAGAACAAACATTAGAATCATTTGAACTATGTTGTTTAGTTGAAACTTACCCCTCAAGACATGAAACTTTTGAGGAATTTATAGAAACTTTAAAATATGCTTATTTATATGCGAAATCAGTCACTTTAGTTAACACTCATTGGAAAGAAACAAATGCTGTAATGTTGAAGAATAGAAGGATGGGCATTTCTCAAACTGGTATTATCGAAGCTTTTGTCAAACATGGAAGGCGAACTATGCTTGAGTGGTGTGATAATGCATATAAATATCTTAAAAAATTGGATGAGAAGTATTCTGACTGGTTATGTATTCCGAATTCAGTTAAATTGACAACAGTTAAACCTAGTGGAACGGTCAGTTTATTACCTGGTGTACCTTCAGGAATTCATTATCCTCATTCAGAATATTATATACGTCGAGTACGAGTTTCAAAAAACTCAGATTTAATTCCTCCGCTAAAAGAAGCGGGTTATACGGTAGTTGATGATAAATACTCTAAAAATTCCTATGTTGTTCAATTCCCTGTCAAAGAGGAGCATTTTAATAGATCAAAGTTGGATGTATCTATTTGGGAACAAGCAACTAATGCGGCAGACTATCAAAAATATTGGTCTGATAATCAGGTATCAATTACTATTACATTCAAACCAGAAGAGGCGGGAGAAATAAAACATGTCCTTGAATGTTATGAAGATAAATTGAAGAGTGTAAGTTTTCTTCCATACAAGGAACATGGTTATGAGCAAGCCCCTTATGAAGAAATAACGAAAGAAAAATATCTGGAAATGAAGTCAAAGTTAAAACCTCTTAATTTAAATGAAACACAGGACAGGGCTATTGGGGAAAAGTATTGTGATTCGGAAACATGTGAAATTCAATATGATTAAACTTTTCAGCTAAGTGACTCCTCCTTTCTTTTTCATTACTTTCTCTTTTAGTTTTTCAATATAATCGCCTTTAACAAAAAAGAATGGGAAGAAACGCCAGATAAAGAACCTCGAAGACTCGTTTTACGGATGTTTACAATTATGAAAGAAGAAATGGGTATAGGATCTGGAGGAAATTTTCATGGTGGGGTAGAACTAAGTGTTACCCATTCAATAATTCAAAGCTTTGAGGTAAAGAGACCAGCATCTGTATTTTTTGTACAAATCCCAGGAATTCATTATCTCGTTAGAATTGTTTCTGGGTGGAGACTTTTGGGTACTCGATGGACTTGGCCATTACTTCCTGAAAAGGATGATGATAAATTTCAAATGGTTTTAGCTAAAGGAGTAGTAGGTCCTGGCCGAAATTATAATATTTTTATTGGAAATAAAAAAATTGCCAGAATAGATGGACAACGTATTCAGAAACAATTTCAAATTGAAATTTTTGACAAATTTTATGCTGATGATAAAATATTTCTCAGAATTTTATTATTATTTGCTTGTGCTTGTGAGTTCATGAATGAAAGCCATAAAATAATGCGTCGATTATACAAGAAAATGAAAAGTTCAGGGACAACAGATTATAAACCTGAAAAACAAGAATTAGATCTGTTTAAAAATCCAAGAATGATGCGAAAATAGATTTATTTAATTTTATTTTTATTATTTCTTTGTACTTATTTTTTTAACTTATTTGCTTTAAGAAATTAAAAATAAAAAAAGGGTTATTCATTTTAATTTATTCTTCCATTCTATATATCCTTCAGTTTCTTTTCCCCTATATAATGGCTTATTTCCAGTATATTTTTTATAAGCTTTTCTTAAAGCTTGTTCATCAGCATCTTTTAAGGCTTCAATTTTCAGTTCTTCATCGATTTCTATTTCCTCATCAATTCTCTTAACCCTCTTTAGAACAGCATAAACTCCATGATTCCATAAAACAAATCCTATAAAAAAGAATGTTATAACAACAAAGAATATACACCCAATTGCGATAACCCATTGCCACACATTAAGGTTAGCAAGCATCCAATTAAATAAACCAATTAATCCTTCAACAAAGGTATAAGGTAGAACTCCAATTAAGATACCAGTAATAGTAATATATCCACCAGTCAATGTAATCGCAATCAAAAAACGCAATGTAGAGTAATCTTCATACTTTTTTGCAACGAGTCTATCTTTAAATAAAACTCGGCAAAGCTTAAAAATTCCTCCTCTAAATAAAGTATAGAAAAGAACAAGTAAAAGAAAATGACCTGTGGCAACAGCAGCTATAATTGCTATTTGAAAACCTAATCCTATGGAAAGAAAGGCTGGCCAAAGTTTACTAGTTATTATTAAACTTATTATCCAACCCCATACTCCTAAAAATACAATTACCGAAGATACTATAATTGCAAAATAAAATGTTTTCGCTATTCTTTTATCCCATGCACTATATTCATCTAATGGATCTTCTGGCATATCTGGAGCCTTTCTAGCTTTTCTTCTTCTTGGCATTATACTTTCTCCAAAGTATTTTTTAACTAAAAGATTGAAATTGAAAATAATATTCAATTCTTAATATGCTATTGATTATAGGTTGTTTATTAAATTTTTTTATTTTTGTATTAAATAATAATGTAAAACTTATTATAACTTAGCACCACAAAATTGACAGTAAAGGGAATCTTTAACATCTTTATCAATTTTATTTCCACAATATGGACATTTAGATGGTTTAGCTAATTCTTGTTGGTCTGACTTTTTATTTATCTCTTTTTTACTTCCATTTTCTTTTTTGATTATTTTTCGTCTTTCTTTTACTTCTTTAGTTTTCCCAGCTTTTTTTAATACTTTTTCTTTAGGTGTTTTAGCTTCTAATTCTTCTTCAGGTTCAATAAAAGGCTTATTAGAAATTTCCAATCTGGAATGACAAATAGGACAATAATTTTTCGGTTTGATTTTAAATCGATAAACCAAAAAAATAATCAATCCAATACCAACAGTAGCGATAATGAAAATTACCCAAACCAACTTTACCATCGTATCCATTGGTTTTCTAATCGGTTCTTCAATTTCCTTTTTACAAACTTGACAATAACGATATTTTACATCCACCATATCGATCTCTTGCTTTTATAAGTAACAAGTATTAATTTT
>JARRLT010000130.1:0-4176 GCA_037386725.1 Promethearchaeota archaeon | reverse complement strand
AAAAAATAGCTTTAAGGAAGTAACAATAGATAACGCATCGTTTATAATCATAAATACTTGTACCGTAAAACAACAAACAGAAAATAAAATAAAAGCTAGATTAAAACATTTAAGCAAAAGATTTCCGAATAAAAAGATTATTGTTTGTGGATGTCTTCCATTTGTTTCTTTAGAATATATAGAAATAGTAAAAAATATTATTCCCCATGTAGCTGCAATCATTAATCCGAAGAATATCCATTTAATCCCTCAAGTAATTGAAGAGATTAAAATAGGGAAAGAAAATCTAATTTATGATGAAATCCAAGAAATTGATAAAGCAGAAATTCTAATAACACATAAAAACAAGAAAATAACGGGAATAATCCCTATCTCAGAGGGATGTCAAGGATCTTGTACATATTGTTGTGTAAAGTTTGCTCGAGGACGATTGAATTGTTATAATTCAAACAATATCGTAAAAAATATAGAAACCCAACTTCAACAAGGTATTAAACAAATTTATTTAACGTCCCAGGATTGCAGTATTTATAATTATAATAATACTAGCTTAATGGATTTAGTGAACTCGATCACTAACCTTAATTATAACTTCTTTATGAGACTTGGAATGATAAATCCAAGTTTTTTAATTAAAGATCTGGATCAAATTATTTCTATCTTGAAAAATAAAAAGGTTTATCAATTTCTACATATTCCCGTTCAATCTGGAAGTGATACTGTTCTTAAAAAAATGCAAAGACCTTATAAAATCTCACAAATAACAGATAAAATTGAAATCCTAAGAGAAAAATTTCCAAATCTAACAATCTCTACTGATATAATATGCGGATTTCCTGGAGAAACTGAACATCAATTCTATAGAACAATCAATTTAATAAAATGGATGCGGCCAGAAATCCTCAATATCTCAAAATTTACTGCACGACCAGAGACTAAAGCGAAGGAGATGGAACAAGTAAATAGTAAAGAAATTAAAAATAGATCAATTAGACTTACAAAAATTTTTAGAATGTTAATGAATAATGTTAATAACAAATGGCTAAATTGGGAAGGCCAAGTTTTAATTCTTCATTCTACAAATAAAGAAAATCAAGTATTTGGTCGAAATTTCGCATACAAAAATATATTTATTGATAACTATCTTGGTAAAATAGGAGAATTTGTAAATGTTAGAGTTATAAAGGTAGATGGATTCAATCTTTTTGCTAATGTTATATAAACTTTTTTTCGTTCAATATAGTTTAAAGTAATGTAACAAAGTATGAAATAATCAAAAGCTTCTCAAATAAAAATAGAAAAATTGTTGGTTATACCCGCGCAAGGGTTGTCATGACCAATCTCAATTTTTTATCGGTTCAATCATCCTAAACCAACGTTTAACTTACGAGTGAAAATCTCATTGCCATCCTCATCAACAACAGTAATATGAGCAGCACATGATAGTCAGCAATCATAGCAGCGAACTACCATTTCTAAGAGATTAACAACTCCTTCGGGGATCTCTTCACTCATTTTCGTTTGTTTTTGTTTAATTTTAATTTCTTTTTTGATTTAAAAAAATTAATCCTTATAATTTATACTCGTGTTTTATTTAAGATCAAACTTCTCTAATAATGAATTAGCTCGAGCTCTATGATATCTCATACCAATATCATCTGAAGATATTCCAAATGCTAATGCTAAAAGCTCTGTTAAATAGAGAATTGGGATATCATAATCTTCTTCGAACAATTTCTTTAAGTTCCTCTGGTTTGTATCCATCTGTTGAAAACATGCTGGGCAAATAACGACAAAAGCATCAGCTCCTGCTTTTAATGCACTGTCCATTTTATTTTTTAGTACATGCATTGAAGGCTCTTCTTCTGTATTTCCCACCCCAGCACCACAACATAGCATCTCTTCTTCATAATCTACAGGAGTAGCTCCTGCCCAAGATGCTACTTCTCTTAACTTTTTGGGTTCCATTGGATCATCTGTTTGCATAACTTCTGATGGTCTACTATAGTGACATCCTGTATGACATGCAACTTTTAATCCCGATAAATCATTTTTAATACTTTCCTTAACCTTTTCTTCTCCAACTTCATGAATGACTTCAAGGAAGTGTTTTACATTAATTGACCCCTTAAATTCTTTTCCAACTGACGTTAAAATCTCATTAATTTTCTTTTTTTCATGATCGTCTTCTTTTAATTCTTCATTTACAGCTTTTAACGTTTGAAAACACCCATTACATAAAGAAACTATGTCTTTTCCTTCATTTTCTGCGAGAGTCAGATTTCTGGCACCCATCGCTAACCAACTAGTATGGTCAACTGCATTAAATCCAACGGGATCGGGACAACATGCAAAAGGAGCGTCTGATGTTTTTATTTTTAGAATATCAAATACTTTTCTAGCTGAAGCCTCAATAAAAGGAATTCTGTTTCCAATTGTACACCCTTGAAACATCTTATATTCATCTACTTTAGCCATATTACATCCTCCTTTATTTATTTATTATTTTATTTAGATTAGTTTTATTTAAAATTTTTTGAACCTCCTCAGTATTAGGAGATTCAATCGTAGGAAGTCCAAAATCCTTCCTCCTTCTTTCTATGGCAGATTGCATGGGAATCGCTTTTCCGGTATCATAAATTGTTGAAGCTTGATTTGTGTAATATTCGGGAGCTTCTCCCATACGTATACTCATATTTTTTAAAACTGTAAAGATTTCAGTTAATTCTATTTTTTGAGGACATACTTCATCACATGTATCGCAGACTGTACAACCCCATAAATTGAAATTATCTTCTAACCCAAAAATTGCGTTTTTAAATCCAAGAAATGAATTTAAAATAATTGGTCTGGGATTATATCGTTGATCTGAAACTTTTGCGACAGGACAAACATCTGTACAACGCGCACACTGATAACAATATTTTAAGGTATCATTAATATGAGCATCCATTACTTGTTTTCTTAACTCGTAATCGACCCTTACCATTTTATTCACTTTTTTATAATTTAAAAAATTTTTATTTTTTTATATATAATTAATCGATCCAAGGATCTGGTAACTTAAGTCCTTCTAAGGCCTTGTCTTCAAATACTTGCTTGGCAGTATGCATTAGTGATTTTTCAATTCCCGCAATATTGTGATTGGTAGCGACCAAAAGATTTAATTTCTTGCAAATTCCTTCGGCATCTGACCAGATATTATAGAGTAAGAGTCCTCGAGGGGCTTCGGTAACTCCAACACCCATCCCTTCTCTCGGTTCTACATCCAAGGTCTTACAATCGGGATTCACGATGTCTGGATCTTCCAATAAGGTCTTAATGTTTTCAATTGCTTCCACTGTCTCGATTAAACGAGCCCAATGATATGCGAATGTATGGTGCGAAATATCTCCAACTTTTTCTCTGAATGCTTTGAGAGCGTCATCAGCTAATGGAGTTGCCATCTTATCGGCAGCATTAATCATTGCCAAAGTATTCGCTCGATAAATTCCTTCTGGATATCCGGCGGGTTTATAATACATGTGAGTGGCATACGAATGCTCAGGAATATGCTCTCCTAAGGCATCAAGATAATCATGAACGTCATAGTCTATCTTTTCTCCTTCTGGAGTCACAATCCGTATATCTCCTTCGTAAATATCATGAACACCATTTTTAGTCATCCCTAAGTAGTATGTAGGAACGACCGCGACATTTGCCACGACGTCCCAATAATCTTCCACTACTTTTAGACCGATATCAACCGTTTTCTTGGTAAACTCGATCTGCTCATCGATTTGCTTTAAGAACTTATCTCTCGCATCTTCGTCCATCGGTTTCTTCATTCCCCCAACTATTGCGGAAATAGGATGAACCGATTTTCCTCCAATTTCTTGACAGAGCTTTTGACCGAAATCCATCATCTTCAATGCCATTTTACCTACATCGGGTATTTTATTAATGACGTGAACCACATTTCTCAATGCGGGATCGGCCATAGGACCAAGTAAGAAATCAGGGGCTGCAAGTGCGTAGAAGTGTAATACATGGGAAGAATACTGTTTTGCGTTCATAATTAATTGACGTAACTTGTATGCGGGCTCCGGAATTTCTACACCCCATGCATCCTCTACAGCTTTCGTAGGTGTGATGTGGTGCGGAATCGGACAAATACCGCAAATTCTGGGGGTAATT
>JARRLT010000129.1:0-9738 GCA_037386725.1 Promethearchaeota archaeon | reverse complement strand
ACAGGACAAGAATTTTAAGTTCTGGAATAGCTTTTCGCAATATTCGAATGGCGCCAATCCCGGAAAGTCCTGGCATGTCAACATCGATCAATGCGATATCCGGATGATTATCCAGAATCTTTTCTACTGCGCTGAATCCATTTTCAGCCTCACCGACGACCTGGATGTTTTCTTTTTGATTCAAGCTCAGCCTTAGCCCACAGCGAAACAGTGGGTGATCGTCGGCAATAAAAACTTTTGATGTGTTCATAATTTATTGTCTTTCACGTCCCTGAGAAGTTTCTGGGGCGTCAACTCCTTACAAAATATTTAGAATCCAATGCTCAGTTGTGAGAATTATTCGTTGGACTTCCAGGTTCCTTATCATTAGAGGTTACGGAGGGTGCCCTCAGAGCCATCTCTAAGGAAGCAATAAAGAGAAAGACCGGTGCGAGGGGTCTTCGAGCAATCATAGAATCAATTATGCTCGATATCTCATACGAGGTTCCTTCGTTAAATGGTCTTAGGCGATGCATCATAACGGAGGAGGTGATTCAGGGCACAGGTAATCCTCTTTTCTTCTATGAAGAAGAGAGACGGTTGGGGACATAGATTTTCTTTTTCTGATTCTTTCATTGGAAAATTCAACTTTTACTAAATATTAAAACATCATTCAATTAAGTAAATTTAATACTTATTTAGAAATTTACCATTTGAAAAATAAAAGAATTATTAATTTACTTAAAATTCATAATATTTATTTAAGAGAGATTTTTAAATTTGATAATTTAAAATCATACTAGGTTTATATTATTATATAAAATATATCTAAAATTAAAGGTGAAATTTTAAAATGTGGTTTTTCTTTAGTCCTAAAATAATCTATGGGGAAGATGCTATTGATTATATAGAACATATTGCTGGGAAAAAGTGTTTTATCGTAACTGATAAAATTATTGAAGATTTAGGTTTTTTAAAGATACTAACAGACAAATTAAAAGAATATAATAAAGAATGGACGGTATTTAATGAGGTAGAACCTGATCCCAAAGAAGAAAGCATAATCAAGGGAAAGGAAAAATGCCTTGAATACGAACCGGATATCATTTTTGGTTTAGGAGGTGGTTCAGTAATGGATGTCGCGAAATCAATATGGGCCATTTATGAATATCCTCAATATGATTTAGATTCTTTTTATCCCTTTAATGAGGATCTATATAATCTTGGGAATAAAGCTAAGATGGTGGCAATCCCAACAACTTCAGGAACAGGAGCAGAAACTACTTGGGCAGTTGTAATCTCAAGGTATGAAGATGATGTTTGGAAAAAATATGAGCAGGCTCACAAGGGGTTAATCCCTATGTATGCGATTGTAGATCCAATTTTTCCTGCTGGAATGCCTCCAAAACTAACAATTGCTACTGGATTTGATGCTTTAGCACATTCTCTGGAAGCAGTTGTCTCAAAATGGCGAAATGAATTCAGTGATGCCATGTGTCTTAAAGCTGTAGAAATGATTTTCCAATTTCTACCACTTGCTGAAAAAAATGGTGATAACATGGAAGCAAGAGATAAAATGCACCAAGCAGCAACTATGGCAGGATTAGGGTTTGGTAATAGTCAAGCACATCTTGGTCATACAATGGGGCATGTTTGGGGGGCATTATTTCATGTTACGCACGGTATTTGTGTAGGCATCTGTTTACCTTATATTACGCAATTTTGCTTAAATGATACTGATGAAAATAACGAAACTAGGGAAATTTTATCGAAATTTGCAAAACAGTTGGGATGGGCAAAATGGGATGAAAATGACATGAGAGCTGCCGAAATTGTTATAGAAAAGGTGAAAGAACTTCAAAAACAAGTTGGATTCCCTACAACCCTAGCAGAAACGGGTGTTTCGAGAGAACAAATGGACCAAAATATGGAAACTTTGATAAACTTATGCTTTCAGAGTAGTAGTAGTGTTATGAGTCCAAGATCAGCCAATGCTGAAGCTTTTAAGAAATTATTTACCTATGCCTATGAAGGGAAAGATGTCGACTTTTAACTTATCATTTTTTAATTTTATTATTAAAGCTGTTATATTATTCTTTAAGGAAAAACAAAATTAATCATACATTATTGAACCTATATTCAAGACAATGCCAATATCAAAAGAAGAAAAAAGGTTTTTAGACTCACTTGAAAAACAAATAAAAGTACCAATCCCAAAAGTTAAAGACCTTAAAAGCTACATTTTTGGCTATGTTGTTGAGAATGATCATATTAAAGAATTGGGATTGTTTTCAACAAAATTAAAAAACATACCTAGATCCATTGCTGACCTAAATTTTTTAAAGGAACTTTATCTAAGAGGGAATAATTTAATCGAAATTCCTCTTGAAGTTTGTAATATCTCTAATTTAGAAATTCTGGATTTAAGTGAAAATCATATTGAGTGGCTTCCTGAAGAAATTTATTGTTTGGAATCACTTAAAGAATTACAATTGGAATCAAATGCTTTAACAACCTTACCAGATACTATAGGAGATTTAAATCAATTGGAACTTTTAGTTCTTAGCGGAAATAATCTTTCAATATTGCCCAGAACACTTAAAAATCTAAATTCCTTGGAATTATTATATATTGCTAATAATACTTTGAACTCTTTACCTAAATCAATTGGAAAGTTAAAATCATTAAAAAGATTGAATTTATGGAATAATGATTTAATTGATCTTCCAGAAAATATTGGTTCAATATCTACTTTAAAAGCCCTATTTTTAAAAGGAAATAAAATAAAATCACTTCCTAATGCAATTGGAAATCTTAGAAATCTCACATATTTAGATTTAAAGGATAATTATTTGGAAGAATTACCGGATACAATAGGAAATCTAAAAAGATTGGAAAATCTAAACCTTTCATCAAATAAGTTGAAATCTCTTCCCTCATCTATAGGAGATCTTCATTCTTTAGTCCGTTTAGATCTCTCAAATAACGATTTAGAATCCTTACCTAATGAAATTGGAAAATTGGAGTCTTTAATGCAATTAAGGCTAGGTAAAAATTCACTTAAAGTTTTACCAGATTCTATTGAACAACTTAAGTCATTAGAGACTCTTAAAGTTAATCGAAACAAAATTGAAGAATTAAATCAATTAACTAGTTCTTTAAAAGAATTAGATTTATATGATAATAATTTAAAACAACTTCCAAATTCATTTGGAGTGCTTACTAATCTAGAAATACTTGATTTGAGCAGTAACAAACTTGAATCCATTCCAGAATCCCTTGGAAACCTAAAATCTCTCGAAGAGTTGGATTTATCTACAAATTTACTTTCAAAAATACCCGATACTATAGGAAATTTAAGTAATTTAAAAAATTTAATTTTAGGTTTCAATAGATTAGATACACTACCAGTTTCAATTGGGAAGTTGCCAAATCTTATAACTTTGGACTTGGGAAAGAACAGACTCACTAAAGTTCCTGATTCGGTTGGAAATTTGATTAATTTACAGTTTTTATATCTTTATTATAATGAATTGAAGTCAATTCCGGACTCAGTAGTTAATCTTAATAAATTAGAATACTTCAATATTGGAAATAATAATTTAGAAAATCTCCCTCAAACAATAGGAAATTTAAAATCTATAGAATATTTTCTCTTAAAAGCAAATTCACTAAAAAGTCTTCCCGAATCGATTATTGAAATACCAACATTAAAGCATTTGAATATTGAAAAAAATCAAATTGAAGAAGTCAATAAGATACTACCAATTCTAAAAGAGAGAAATGTAAAAATAGTTATATAAGTTCCGACATCCTATTCTTTTTTATTAAAACTAAAAATATTTAATTGTTTCTTCTTCTTTTTACATAACAATGAAAGGATTCATAGGAAATATTTTAACTGTTGATTTGACTGATGGGAGTATTTCTGAAAAACCACTTAATGAGAATATAGCCAAAGAATTTCTTGGAGGGGCGGGATATGCTTGTAGATATTTATATGATTTTTTAGAAAAGGATATTGATCCTTTGTCTCCAGATAATATTCTTATGTTTATGACAGGGCCATTTTGTGGTTCGATGGTGCCAACAAGTGGTAGGTTCGTTGTTTGTGCTAAATCTCCTTATACTGGCCTTTGGGGTGAATCAAATTGTGGTGGATATTTTGGACCCGAATTAAAAAAAGCAGGTTATGATGGAATTATAATCATGGGAAAATCCAAAGAACCAGTTTATCTTGAAATAAATGAAGATAAGATTCAAATTAAAGATGCATCAAAATTATGGGGAAAGGGCATTTTTGAGACCAATAAAATTCTCAAAAATAAGATTGGATCTGATTTGGCACGGGTAGCTTGTATTGGTCAAGCAGGAGAGAATATGGTGAAATATGCAACAATTGGTTCTGAGGAAAAAGCAGCTGGAAGGACTGGAATGGGAGCAGTGATGGGATCAAAAAACCTAAAAGCCATTGTAATAAAAGCTAAAAAGAGACCTTATGAAGCAGCAAATCCAGAAGAGTTCAAGAGTAGTGTGAAATTAACAATTGAAAGTGTGAATTCTTCATTTACATCACAAATGTTCGGTTCTCTTGGTACTTCTGGGGGTGTAGATATGTATAATTCCACTGGAGAACTTCCAATCAAGTATTGGACCTTAGGTACATGGGAGGGGGCCTACAATTTATCGGGAGCAACTGCATCAGAAAAAATTTTTACCAAGAGTTATCCTTGTTTTGCTTGCCCTATTGGATGCGCGAAAAAAGCTAAAATTGAGGAAGGTCAATTTAAAACTGATGGAGAAATCGAAGCTGCAGAATATGAAGCCATTGCGGGATTTGGATCGATGATTTTAAATGATAATTTAGAATCTATCCAACATGCGAATTATTTATGTAATGATTATGGTATTGACACTATAAGTGGGAGTAGTACCATCGCACTTATATATTACTTGTATAATGAAGGTAAAATTAATAAAGAAGATATTGATGGGTTAGAGCCAGAATGGGGTAAAGTAGACCCTATATTTGATATGATTAAAAAAGTAGCGTTAAGAGAAGGTGTGGGAAATATTTTAGCAAATGGCTCAGATTTTGTAGGGAAAACCTTCAGCATTCCACAAGATGATATTGCTACCGTTTATGGAATGGAAATTCCTTATCATGATTTACGGAGAATGTATGGAATGGCAGCTGGTTATGCTCTAGGTACTCCAAGAGGTCCTTGTCATACTTCTTGTGATGCGTACTTCATATTATTGGGAGTTTCTTTTGATGAATTTGGGATAATAAATAACGTAGATTGGTACCAAGATGATGCTCCAATGGCAGAATTCTGTGCACGTATTCAAGATTATCGCGCAATTACAAATTCTCTAATAATGTGTATATTCGCTAATCCTCCTCCATCAATGGTATTAGAGATGCTCAATAATTCAGTCGGTCTCTCACTTAATATGGAACAATTTAAGACGATGGGAGAGAAAATATACATGATAAAACGATTGTTTAATTTAAAGATGGGACTGACTGGTGCTGATGACAGACTACCTAAAATCGTATTAAATCCAGTAGATGAAGGTGGATCTGCAGGGAAATCTCCGAATTTTGAGAAACTTAAAAATGCTTACTATACTTACAGAACTTTCGATCTCAACACGGGTTATCCAAATAAAGAAAAACTTGCGTCCTTAGGATTAGACCAACTCTAATTTTCTTTTATTTTATAATTACTTCTTTCTTTAGATTGTTTGACTTCTTAAAAGTTAAAATACGAATTAGAGGTTTACATTATGAATGTCTTATCTGCGATGGAGATTAAATTATCGGACGAGCTTCCTGAATAACCCTCGTTTAAGAAAGGATGGATATCGGTAACTATCACTTGGTGAAATAAAAGCAAGGCTGATAAGTGAAAATAAAGGGATATTAGAAGGACATTAGAAGCTAGAGCAATACAATTGATGACAAAGAATAACTTAAATTTTGATATTGCATTATATCCATGTAAGATGGCAACATATGGACAAAGTGGGCAAAATAATCAAAATTGGATGCAATACCAGCTTATTAGAAAGTATTTAGAGGATATAAGTGAAGATCAAAACTTGATTGTTATGTCTGGACATCCTCTTGGAATATATCCAAGTAAGAGAGATACCCCACGAGTGATTATGACCAATGGATTAATTATTGGGATGTATGACATACATTCGGATTCTCAACGAGCCGCTGTGTTAGGCGTCGCAAACTATGGTCAAATAACTGCTTGAGGGTGGATGTATATTAGATCTCAAGGAATAGTGCTTAGAAATTAAAATTGAAAGAAAAAATAAAAGATAAATATTAGAGTGATTAAACTAGATAATAAGATGAAAATTTTTATTAGTCATGCTTATGATGAAAAAGAGATTGCTCATGCTTGGAAAACGCTATTCGAGCAACTAGAACCTAGTCTAAATGTTTGGTACTCGAGTGATATAACTCCCGGTGAAGGAATCGGAATAGGCCGATGGCGTGAAAAAATTAGTAAGGAACTTAAAGAAGCAGATATAATATTATCAATTCTTACCCCCGAATCCTCAAATAGACCATGGATTGTCTTTGAAAGCGCCTATGCTATGGGATTAAGTGATAAAAATCTTGTAATTCCTATTATTTACTATATGACACCTCAATCCCTTCCATCACCATTACAAGAACTACAATCATACAATGGAGATGATAGAGAAAAGGTAATAGAACTTTGTGAAAGATTGATAAATCGAACTAGAACAAATCCAGTGGATGATGGGGAAGTACAATATTGGAAAGATTATATTGATTTTTATATGAAAGAAATAGAAAGTCATAGTGAGGAAAGGGTGAAGAAAGCCCTTTTTTATGGCGATTTTCATACTTATGACACAGCTAAGAAACTAGAGGGAGAGTGGTGGGCAAAATGGACTCAAATGAACGATGATGGCACAGAGACAATTTGGCAAATACAACCAATAACAATCGAAACTACTAATTGGCGAATACGAATGATAGGTGATGCTGCACAAGGTGTACTTTCTCCTTTTGAAGGTGTTGTATCTTCTAAAGGTCATATTGCATTGAGTTATTGGGTGCAAGGGGATAGTGCTATCTGTGGAACTATTCTTTTAGAGGTTATTGGTTCTATAATGGAAGGGGTATGGAGGGGATATACTGCAATGACTACAAAAGAACGATTATCTTTAGTTGAAGGTCGCGTATTTATGAGTCGAGACAAAACAGAAACTGTTGTTTACTTTTTCTTTTTTAATTTCATAGATTCTATAAAGAATATTCCTGTTTATGATATGTTTTATTTTTGAAAACATAAACCTTATCCATTCCATTTCCAATAACTGGGGAATCCACTTTCATATAAACATTAATTTTATTCTTTCTTGTTCCTCGAGGTGTTTTATCGAGATTTTCTCCATTAAAGATTAGGTCTTTTGCTTCTTGGTGTAGGTAGGTATCTGTTTTTTTCCCATAATAACAACATCGGCACCTTTTCTTAAATAACCATTAAAAAGTTCTATTTGAGCTATTTTCTTTTCAGGATTATACTCAATTATTTTTCCTATTTTTATATATCTATAATGAGAAAGGTTATAAGGATAATTATGCTGATGATCCTCTTGAGTTGCTCTTTTAAAGTAGAATCCCTTGGTGAAACCCCTATTATATACCCTTTTTAATTCGGTGACCCACCATCCAACCTTTTTCTTTGTGAATGTTCCGTCATAGTAAGCTTCAATTGCTTCCCTATATACTTTTGTAACGGTTTCAACATAATGTGGATGTCTCATTCTTCCCTCAATCTTAAAAGTGTCGATATTTGCTTCTATCAAATCTGGAATATATGCAATGGTACAAAGATCTCGAGAATTCATAAACCGAACTCCGTCATATATATATTCATTATTATTCTCATCCTTTACCCACCATCTTCTTCTACACGGTTGAATACATGATCCTCTGTTTGCAGACTTTTCTTCGGTACCACATATATCTTGGGAGAAGTAGCACCTTCCACTTACAGAAGCACACATGGCACCATGAATAAATACTTCAATCTCGGATTTCATTAAATTTCTTTTTACTTCTTTAATCTTTTCTAATGATAACTCACGTGCTAAGATTAACCTTTCAGCTCCCTGTTTTTCATAAAATCGAGCAGAAAGGGAATTGGAAATATTTGCTTGGGTAGAAATATGGAAAGGAATCCCAATTTGTTTTGCCATTTCTATTGCTGCAATATCATGAATTATAACAGCATCTATTCCAACATCTTTAGCTTTCTGAATAACTTGTCTAACTTCACTTATTTCATTGTCGTAAATTAGGATATTTGTGGTTAGGTAACATTTAAGATTATGTTCTTTACAAAATGTTACAACATTCTCTAAATTATTAATATGAATATTATCCGATTTCATTCTCATATTAAACCTTTCAACACCAAAATAGACAGAATCAGCATAATCCACAGCGGCTTTAATTGATTTTATATTTTTTGCCGGTGCTAATAGTTCAACCTTCTTCATATATATTTTCTCATATTAATTCAGTTATACTAAAAAAATAAAATTTATCTATTACCATTTTTCTTTTGATTTATGTTTTTAATTAATTTTAAATAATTGGTTGATTTAATTTGATTACATTTATTTATCTTTAAAATAATACGATTAAAATTCATAATGTCAAAAAGCACGAAAAGAATTTCTAAAGATGAGTACTTTATGGAAATTGCCGAACTTGTTTCTAAGCGCTCTACATGCATTAAAAGGAAAGTTGGTTCTGTTTTAGTTAAGGATGATCATATTATCTCTACGGGATATAACGGTGCACCATCTGGTTTTAAGCACTGTACGCAAGAGACATGTATAAGACAAGATTTGAAATCTGGAGAAAAGCCAGAACTTTGTAGAGGTGTTCATAGTGAGATTAATTGTATAATTCAAGCTGCTCTCCACGGGACATCAATTATGGGAAACACTGCATTGTATTCTACCACCTTTCCTTGTACACATTGTTTAAAATTAATTATTAATGCTGGAATTAAACGCTTGGTATACAAAGAAGGATATAATATGGAAAATCAAATTAAGAAAGATCTATTAAAAGAATCAAATCTTAAAATACAAGAATTTTCTTAAAACCACTATTTGATGAAACTTAAATCACTTTTCACTGCAACCATAATTACAAGAATTTAACTTGAATCAAAAGAAAATTGCTGAAGTTGTAAGTATAAATATTTTTACGATTCATAAAAGATATAAAACATTTTTAAAATATTTTAATATAGGATTAAAGAATCAAAAATCTTGTAATAACCTCTATTATCCTACTCAAAGATCAGGATGGCAAGAAAAAATGTATATTTCAATCTAAGGAGAGTGAAAAAAGATAGAATTTTGGAAATATTATGACGTGACGCACAAGGAGCACCTTGTGTGCAATCCTATGAGCGTTGAAAAGTTAAATGAGCTTATCAATCTCTTGGCTTTAAATTCGGGCTCAAAAGTGTTAGAGATTGCCACTGGTAAAGGCGAGTTTCTGATTCGGCTCATTGAAAAATACAATGTGTCTGCAATAGGCGTTGATCTCTCGCCTTACCACCTCGATGATGCTAAAAGAAAAGCGAAAGAACGTATCCCGAATGCCGATTTAACACTAATTGAAAGGGACGGTGCCAATTATAAGCCCGATACACCAGAGAGCTTTGACCTCACATG
>JARRLT010000128.1:0-9226 GCA_037386725.1 Promethearchaeota archaeon | reverse complement strand
GAAATGCCTGATTTGGAAACACAAATAAAAGAAGCAGCTTATTTTTTATCAAAGGAAAACTATTCCTATAGTGAACTGTGTTGGTTCTTAGCAGAAAAAATTTTGAATATCAATATGAAAATGCCATCATTAGATGACATAAAGAAGAAGGCAGAAGATATTTATAAATCATCAAGTACATACGATGAGCTCTGCTGGTTAAACGCAGAATTGGATATTCTTATAAAAAGGGGATATTTAGAGCCTCAAAAACAAGTGAATTGGGCTAATTATTCCTTATAATCAATTATATTACAGCAAGAATTTTATATTAATTTCATTTTAAGAAATTAAAATATTTATATTAAAAAAATAAAAATTAATATATTGAACAAATTAGTAGTTTTTCTCAGCTATTAGAGTTATCTTTCGAGAATAATTCGATAAGTTATATTTAAACATTGTGTGATTTTAAAAAATTTCTCATTATTAGATTTATATCATTCTTTAAATAATCCGAATGCGAGCCATCTAAAATTTTCATCATTATCCATATCTTCATCTTCTTGGAATATCTTACCAATAAAGATTATATCTCCTTCATCAATTAGTTCATCCAGGACATTTTCAAGACTATTTTCTCTCAAAACACCACTCCAAGCGCCCCGTATAGCGTATGCGGTCAAAAAATTTCCACTGTAATTATATTCATCAAGATCAAGAGAAATGTCATTATCAATATAAAAATCAGATAAATCTTCAAAAATAGCTTCAGGATCATCAATATTTACATGAATTAGGTATTCTCTGATAAAATTAATGATTTTTAGGGGAGACGGATTATTCTGCTTGATAAAATCCGATAATTGCGTATTAATCTGATCGAGAGCGTTTTTAAATACATCCTTATCAATGTTATTTAAAAAATCCTCTAATATTCGTTCCGATTCGCCAACAGTAATTCTTCCTTCAACACTTACATGGTGAATTTCTTTTAATTCCTCAAAATCCAAATTTAATTTTTCCCTTATCTTCTCGATTAATTTGATAATGCATAGAGTTTTAATATGTTCAATCGTTTGCAACAGTAATTTTTTCTTACCAGTTGCTTCCAGTTCGATCCAGTATATTTGAGAGCCCATATAAATTGACCTCTATTTTCATGATAATTATTTAGATTAAGAATTTTTTATTCGTTGTTGAAATGGATTTAATAAATTATAATGAAATAATGGTATAAATTCAAGTTTAAAAATTTATTGTAAAACTTTTGATTTCATCTACTTAACCACTTAGAGATTAACAATTCCAATGAAAAATTTGATTTCTAATAAGTCAAAGTTCTAATAAATAATTCAGGTGTTTCATCAATAAACCCTACAAATTCTATATAAAAATCAGTGAAATATAAGAAAATTTTAGAATTGGGAAACAAAATCTTCAAGAGGTAAGTTTGTAGATTTCATTTTAAATAAATTATCCGTTAAAAATGCTAAGATAAAAAAATCGATAATTTTTCTTTCAATAAAAAAATAATATTCTGAACTAATCAATTTTTACATAGATGGAAGGATTTATTTATATATTAATAGCATTATCATAATTATAGATGGCACTTTGAATATATTTTTTAATCTAATAGGCAAAATAAAATCTATGTTATGAAAACATCTATTAATAGCGATATAAGGATATCTAAGGGTTTTTTAGATTCTTTATCAGACATCATTTTTGTTTTTGATAACCAGAGGAATGTTTTATTTGCAAATTCAGTTTTATATGAAAGATTAAATTATCGGAGCCAAGATTTAATTGGGAAAGACATTTCAATCCTTTATTCACCTGATCAAAAATATAATATTAAGGAACCTATTGAAAAAGCACTTCAAAATGAATTTGTCACAATTAATATTCCCTTAATATCTAGGAAAGGTCATAAAATAAATGTAAATACAAAATTCTTTAGAAAATCTTGGAATGGTGAAAAGGTAATCCTTGGGGTTGCTCAAAATCCAATAATTCAAGCATATACTATATTTAACAAAGAAGATAAGAATTGGAAGAAATTCTATAAAAATGTTTTAAATGCAATTCAAGATGGGATAAATATTCTCGATACTAATTATGAAAATATCCTCGTAAATTCATGGATGGACAAAAAGTACTCTTTTGTACCAACCTTAATAGGGAAAAAATGTTATGAAGTATATCAACAGAGGAAATCAATTTGTCCTTGGTGCCCCTGTGAAAAAACTTTCATAAGTGGTGAGATGAATACTTCAGTAGTTCCTTACCCCTCTTCTGAGAATCCTCAAGGGTTGTTAGAATTAACAGCATATCCAATTAATAATGAGCGAGGTAAAGTCATTTTTATTATTGAATATGTTAAAGATATAACCAAAAGAGTAAAGACAGAACAAGAATTAAAGAAATCAGAAGAAAGGTATAGAACTCTTTATCAAAATACTCCTATAGGTATATCAATAACTGATTTTGACGGAAATGTATTGGCAATGAATGATAGAATGAAAATAATAACTGGATTTGAGAGTAAAAAATTCTCGGGTAAGAAATTTTGAAACTATTTTAATTCGAAAAAATGGAGAACTCTTTAATGCTCTTTTGAATATAGATTTAATGGAAATAGAAGATGAAAAATTATTACTAACTAGTTTAGAAGATATATCATATTTAAAGGAAATTGAATCAAATTTACGATCTAGTCAAAAACAATTCAAAGAAGCCTTCAATAGAGCAGAATTCTATAAAGATATATTTGCTCATGATATGAATAATATACTTCAAAACATTTTGAGTTCGCTTGAATTGAATTCACTAGCTGTAAAAGAAAATAATAAATACCAGATCTTAAATGAAACCTACAATGTTATAAAAAATCAAATTAAGCGAGGAGCAACTTTAATATTAAATGTTAGAAAGCTCTCCGAAATCGAAGAAAACGACATTAATTTATTCAAGTTAAATCTTTTGGATTATTTAGAAAAATCAATTAAAGATGTAAGAGAAATCTATAATAATAAAAATTTAAAATTAGAATTAAATTCGTTTGATCACCAAATTGTTGTTCTTGCTAATGAACTTATAGTAGATATTTTCGAAAATTTATTTCAAAACGCTATACATCATAATGAAAATGAGGCTAAAGAAATCATTATAAATGTTAAAGAAGTATCTGATACTAAAGCTAACAAAGATTTCGTCCAAATCGAATTCATTGATAATGGTAAAGGAATTGAAGATAAAAGGAAAATCAATATATTTGAAAGGGCAACCAACGGGGCAAAAGGAGTACGTGGCATGGGATTAGGATTATCTTTAGTTAAAAAAATAATTGAGATTTATGGTGGAGAAATTTGTGTTGAAGATCGAGTGAAAAATGATTTCAAAAAAGGATCAAAATTTATAATGACGCTACCAATGCATTTAGGTCAGTAGAGTAAATAAAGTTGATGCATTTCTATTTGAATAACATCGATTTTGAAAAAAGAGAAGATAAAAAAATTGATTAGATTAATCCTCTACTGCGTTAAGAACTTCTAACTTAATTGCTGATTTAGGACAAGCCTTTAAACATACACCACATCCATCACAATTAATTTCTCGTGTTTCATCATAAATTGAATGTGCTAGTCCATTTCTTACTAATATTACAGCATTTTTTTCTGTTAATTGTCCTTTATCTCTTAATTGACTAAAATTTAAAGGACAAGAAACTACGCAAACATTACACCCTGTACATAGGTTATGGTTTATTTTTAAATTATAAATTTGCATTATGCCACCTCCTTATGATTTCCTAATGGATTTGGTCCAATTTCTTTTAACTCTTTTACAAATTCTTCAACAATTTCAGTTAGTTCGGCTCCTTCAGAAGCAGAAACGAAGGTATATTTAACTCTTTTTGGATTTATACCAAATTGTTTTAGATAAGTGAATAATATTGCCATTCTTCGCATAGTTTTATAATTTCCCTCAACATAATGGCAGTCTCCTGGATGACAATGTGAAATAAGAACTCCATCGACGCCATTTTTCAAAGCATCTAATATGAATTGAGGTTTAATTCTACCCCCACACATAACCCTCATTATTCTGAGATTAGCTGGACGCTGCATTCTCGAGGTTCCTGCTTGATCTGCGCCAGCATAAGTGCACCAATTACAACAGATACCTAAAATATATGGATTAAAATCATTTCCAGTCATTATTTTTCAATTTACTTAATTTTAGAGTAAGTAATATTTAGTTAAAATATATGAAATGTATTTAAAATTGTGAAATATCTATGTTTGAGAACGATTATTTTAATAAATATTTTATTAAAGGAAATATAAAGGTTCTCTTTTAATAATTGAGAAAATCAAGATAAAGATACTTCTAGTTTTTTACTTTATACTTGATTGGATGTTTTATTTTATCATTTTATAGTACCATGTTAACATTAGGCAACTTTATCAAAATGTAAAGCATTAATGCTAATAATACACAATATTGGATGATAATTTTTGGTTATTCAATAAAGTAACTAAGTAAATTTTTGAGTTATTAATTTTCTAATTGAGTTAATTCATAATTTTAGTATATAGCTATTTTAGATATTTTTTTAAACAATTTTAAATAATGGATTATTTTAGGAATTTAAGTGATTATATTAAATATCATGAATTTAGTTGTTAATAGATGAGAGTTGCGATTGATGTTGATGGAGTTTTATTGGATTTAATGGTTGAATATTGTGAGATTTTTAATAAGAAATATAATACCAGTTACTCAAAAGAAGATGTAGCACATTGGGAATTTTTCCGTGATTGGAATATTTCTGAAGAAGCCGCATATGAGATATTTCATAAAATATATGAGAATTCACAAAAAGTTCCTTTTATTGATAACGATGCTCTCAAAGTTCTTAATTCTTTATATCAGAATCATTATATAGACATTGTTTCAGCCAGAACATTTAAGTTTAAGAGAGAGTTGAGAAAAGCGTTAGAAAGCCATAAGGTTTATAGAAATGTTCATTATCGAAACCTCATTCTCGTAAGTAATAAACCTTACGACATAAAATTGAATTTAGATTATGATATTTATGTTGATGATAATCCAAATCTAGTGAATCCTATAACCCAATTTTCGAAGAAATTTCTTTTATTGTATGATCAACCTTGGAATCAAAATGCAAAAAATTCTAAGAATGTAATAAGGATAAAAAATTGGAAAGAAATAGAAACGACTTTTAAACAATTAGAAAATGGTCTTTTTTAAGACACGTAATAGAATAGAGAATTTTGGTATAACATTTTAATTTCAAAAGAAATTTCTATATTAATAATTTTTAGATTATATTTTCGAAAAAGGGTAAATCTTTAATATCTTAGCTTGTATGATTAAGAAATTATAAAGCTCAGATTTAAATAATTTCTGTGTAGTTTTTAACTTAACTTAAATTAATGAACATTTTTTTCATAAAAAATGAGTTGTTTAATCAATGGTAAAAGATATTTTCACATATATTGTTGGTGGAGAAGCCGGAGAAGGAGTTAAAAAAGCGGGATCGGTTGCGGCTAGATTTTTTTCCAAACTTGGAAAACAAATCTTTCAGAGAGACGATTACATGAGTTTAATTCGAGGAGGTCATAACTATTCAGTTGTTAGTGCAAGTAATAGGCCTATTAATAGTCATTATAATAAAGCTGAATTAATAGTGAATTCTGATGAAAGAAGTTATAAAAAACATATAAATAAACTTAGTGAAAATGGTTTAATTGTCTATAATTCCGATAAACAAGAGGGTGTAGAGGGAATTGGAGTACCATTCTCATCTAAAGCAAAAGGATATAAATTTAAAGATTTAATGTATGGTGTTGGAGCGTTTGCAGTCTTAGCCTCAGCAACAGGACAATCTAAAGATAGGCTAAATGAGATTATCAAAGAAGAGTTTCCAGAAAACTCATGGGATGATAATATTTCTTATGCTTTTGAGATTTTTGATATCGTTGATCCTGAAATTGGAGGTAGATTTAAAATAGAAAAAGGTGACAAAAAAAGGCCTATTTTAACGGGAAACGAATTAATTTCACTTGGAGCTATTGCAGGAGGATTAGATTGTTATTTTGCCTATCCAATGACGCCTGCAACTTCAATCCTACACTTTCTTGCTAAATATAAAAAGAAATTTAATTTAGCAGTAGTTCAACCAGAAAATGAAATTTCAGTTATAAATATGGCGATTGGTTCTTCATTTACGGGAGCAAGAACTATGATTGCTTCGAGTGGAGGCGGATATGCCTTAATGAGCGAAGGATATTCACTTGCAGGAATGTGTGAAGCCCCTTTGCTAATTATTCTAACCAGTCGCCCTTCTCCAGCAAGCGGAGTCCCTACATACACAGAACAAGCGGATTTACAATTTGCACTTAATACTGGACATGGTGACTTTTTACGTATTGTTGCTTCTCCAGGTTCAATATCAGAGGCATTTTATTTAACATCAGAGCTTATGGATCTTACATGGCGATTTCAAACTCCAGCCACTCTCTTAACATCAAAATTTCTCTCAGAAAGTCATATGACAGTGGATCTTGATTTAGAAAGAACTAAATGGCCAGACCCTAAAATGCATACGGGTGATGGAGAATATAAAAGATATTTAGATACAGATGATGGAATTTCTCCACTTAAATTCCCTCCTTCTGAGCAACTTATCAAATGGAATAGTTATGAACATGACGAATTAGGCATTACAACCGAAGATCCTGAATTAACAGCAAAAATGCATGAGAAACGACATCGGAAATTAAATACATTGCGCGAACATATGAAGAGTTTAAAGACAGTTAATACTTTTGGAGATAGTGGACCTTTAGTATTTACATGGGGTTCAACAACTATGAGTGTGTTGGAAGCAATTGAATATGGTAGAATTGATGCAAAAGTAGTACAACCAATATATTTACGACCATTTCCAGATTGGGAATTTGAAAAATATAGAAATGAATCAATTATTTCCGTAGAATTAAATAAATCAGGTCAATTTACTGAATTACTTAAAGATAAAACGGGAATAAAAGTAAAAACTCTAATTAATCAATATAATGGTCGACCATTTGATCCAATCGAATTATCTAAAAAGCTAAAGGAGGTTCTTTAAAAATGAAGTTAGAAGATGACTTAGGTACATATGCGGAAAACACATGGTGTAAAGGATGCGGGAATTTTGGCATTTTGAAATCTATTCAAAAAACCATAGAAAAATTGGAAGAAGAAGGATATAAAAGGGAAAATTTTGCGATTTCGGCTGGAATTGGTTGTCATGGTAAGATTTGGGATTATTTAAGACTTAACGGGTTATACTCTCTTCATGGAAGACCTACTGCGACCGTTCAAGGAATGCAAATAGCCAATCCGGATCTAAAAGTTATTGCTTTTTCTGGAGATGGTGATGCCATGGGGGAGGGTATTTCTCATACCTTATTTGCTGCAAAAAGAAATACCGATATGACATTGGTTCTTCATAATAATCAAGTCTATGCATTAACTACGGGTCAATTTACGCCCACAAGTAAAAGAGGTTATAAAGGGCCATCAACCCCAGAAGGAAGTCCAGAGGATCCAATCAATCCTCTAACTTTAATCCTAGAAGCTAATGCAACCTTCGTTGCTCGTGTATTCCCTGGGAAAATGGATCATATGGTTGAAACTCTCGCGAAAGCTGTAAAACATGAGGGATTTTCATTTGTTGAAGTTTTACAGCCTGCTGTGGCATATAATAATACATGGAAGTATAATAAAAATACAGTTATCATTGAAGATAACAATGATGACTATGAAAAAGCTATGAAACTGGCAAAACAAACTGATAAATTACCAATAGGTGTTTTTTATCAGACTAAAAGTAAACTTCCATTTCATAAAGCATTGCATGGGGATCATCATCCGATTTCTCATCGAATGTCTCGTCAAAATCGTTTAGAAAACGTAAAGAAGTTATTAGAAACTCTTTAATCAATTTTTTTCAACACTTTTCTTTTTTATACTTGATTTTCTAACATAAATTTGAAATGAAAATGTAGTGGTTGTGTAATTTGTAAGTGAAAACTTCAGATAGACATAATTTATTCCTTGTGATAAGAGGTCAGAAGAGATTGTAAATGTCTTATTATACCAAGAAGTAGGATTTTCTGATAAGCTTATTTGATTCACGTCAGTGATGAGCACTACAGATCCCCCCGTTAAATAAATCGCCTCGATTTCAGCAAAAGCTCGACAAGATATAGTAATATTTTCGTGGCTAAATTTTTCGATTAGATGATTTTCTGGAACTAATTTATTATCAATCCTCACTGTTAAATTTACATTCTGTGCTCGAATATAAAATTGAAAAGAAAATACTGTTGTTGTATAATTTTGTTTTTCAAATCGTAGATAAATCGTACTTAAACCAGCATCAAAATATTTCCCGTCTATAGTTACATTCAAATTATAAGAAGTAGGTTGAGTCTCAGTAAGATTTTCTTCATAATGATCACCCATCATCGTAAGAATCCCTCCCGATAAAAAGGAATGTTCTCGATCAGCATATACTTGAGCAGAGACATTAATAGATTCTGCAAAAGATAACTCAATCGGTTCATTTTGAGTTACATTAGACATTAATAGATTCTGCAAAAGATAACTCAATCGGTTCATTTTGAGTTACATTATTTCCATTAATCGATAGAAATATGGTAACATCTTGTTCATTAACAATTGCTACAATATTTAATATTGCATCTTCATATCCCGGTTTAGATAATGTAATCAAGCTATTATAAGCATCGATGTTAAGATTTGTTGTATAGTATGTAATTATGAAACCATCAGCAACTGGATTTATATCATAATTACTATCCCACTGAACTGTACACTGTGCTCCAGGAATTGGTGCACCATTCGTTTCATCCGTATAATTGACTTTCACTTCAAACTTTTCATTTATATAACTTATAAAGTTTGTGCGATTTGCCTCTGCTAATGTAGCAATCGGACGAACTATTAACGTAATAGAATCAGAAGTGCTCTTATAATTTGTTAAATTAACAAAAATTCCAACTTCATACGTATCAATAACGCCATTAGGAGGAAGTCCATTGGTAGAAAAATTGAGACCATATGTCCCATTTCCATAATCAACGTAAGAGAACGCTTTATCCCAATCTGTACTGAAATTAGCATCCGGTAAAGGATTTCC
>JARRLT010000127.1:0-5382 GCA_037386725.1 Promethearchaeota archaeon | reverse complement strand
TATCCCCAATGAAAGTAAATTCTTACAGTATTAAGGCCCGCAATTTTATACATTTGTAAAATATCTCTCCAACGATTGCGATCTGGAAGCCTCCAATAGTGAAATTCCCCACTACGTATAAAAATTCTTTTACCATCTATTACAAGGGAATATTTGTCCCATGCTATTGATAATCCATTCATAGAAATTTCCTTTATTCTGATAGGAATGTAATACTTAAGTGAATTTTTATTATTATTAAATCTTCATTTAAAGGATCAGAATTATAATAAGAATTAAAAGGTCCTAATAAAAATAATTTAAATGAACCCATTTTATATGTTTTTAATTTAAACCATTTTAATGTGGATATAATGGATTTTTTTAAATATTAATGTAAATAAAAATAAATCTTTAAAAAGAGTAAATATAAGATAGAAAATCAAAACAAATTATTTTTAATTAAGATTTATTATAAAGTAATTGATAATGAATAAAGAAGAAAAAGTTAAAAACATAAAATATTCATCTGTAACGTCTGATCGTGAGGAACAAATTCTTGAAATCTCCATATGGGATTTTTTTATTATTAGTTTTATTTGCTTTCTGGTTCCTTTATACATTTGTTTAATTATGTTCTTAGGTTATGAATATTTAGCAATTCATGTTTTTAAATTCCCACTAATTATCCATATTTTAATCTTTCCTTTTCTTGTGCTTTTACTTTATTTGTTATATATTTTAATTTTAATAGAAATTTCGGCATTATGGGTAAACAGATGGAATAAAAAGTCTCCACCTCAGGAAGGTGTATTTGCTAGAATTCTTAAACCAGATACTGAAGAGGGAAAAATGTTAAAATATTACCATAATAGAGGATTCATAATAAAATACCCAATGTGGATTGCATCTAAATCACCTTTTCCCTGGTTGTTAAATAGAGTTTTAAAAAGAATTGGGCATAATAAAATTAGTAAGAATGTAATTTATTGTGATTCTTATGCTGGCTTAGAATTAACCCAATTGGATCAAAATGTATTTATCTATCCTACTAGTGTACTTTCAAGCCATGCAGTGAATTCTATTTTTGGGAAGATCACAATAATGCGAATAAAATTAGGAGAAAATACTGTTTTATACCCCGGTGTCACAGTAGGTTCTGGTGCCATCACTAAAGAAAATTATGTTATCTCTCCTAATACATTATTACATAAAAATTGGAGAGGTGTACCAGGAAAAAAATATTATAGAGGTAGTCCTGGAAAACCTTTTGATTGAGAAAAATAAAAGAATTAAAATTAGTTTAAATTCTTTGGATATTTACCATAGATTTCTAAAAATTCTCGATATGAATTCATACGGTCTAGTACTTTGCCAATTAAATCAAAATTCTCATAGACAGGTACATTTCTATTAAGTAATTGTAATTTAAACTTGTATCTACTTTTATATTCTTCAAAACCTTCTGAAATTTTGAGCATAACACAATACATAGGTTTTTTACATATTCTTTTGGCTTTACTGATATACTTAACGAAAGTTCGATTCAAATCCATGCCCTCTTCAAAACCCATTTTTGAAATTAATGTTTTCTCTAAACTTCGGAAACGTTCAGGATCTTTAACAAAAACAATAGCAGAAATATTTGGATCCTTATCCAAAGTTACTATTGTACGATAATAAATGTTAGGTAAAGCACCTTGAGCACCGAGATCTAGTGGATTCGTAAAGTTAGTATTAACTGCAGGCAGGAATCTTGCCATCTTTTGAATCGTTTTGTCATCCAATCTCGGAATTTTAATATTATACTTCTCTAAAGTATCACTTGCTTCAATTGTAGAACCCCCTCCAATGCCAATTAAGCCAATATTTCTAGAAGTTGGTAGATGTGTTAATTTAAAAGCAGCAGATAATGCTGCTAATTCTGTAGAATTATTAACTAAGCTGCATCCGGTCTGATGTGCTACACCTTCCCATATCTTATTATTTCCGGCTAATCCTCCAGTATGAGATTGAATTGCTTTTTTAGTTGCCTCACCATATCCAGCACGCCATAAAATCACGGGTTTTCTATTCAAATTACATTTTTTAGCTGCCTCCATGAATCTTCTCCCGTATTCTTTGTTTTTTAAATTCTCCAGATATAACCCAATAATAGCAGTTTTCTCATCTTCTAAGAAATAATTTAAAAAATCGGGATAAGATAAATCTATTGCATTACCAATTGATATCATTTTTGAGATATAACATCCATACGATACTGCAAGCTGAGAGGCATTTACTGCTAAACCCCCTGATTGAAGAACTCCTCCAAAATTTCCTGCTTTTTTGGATTGATCCCTTCCAAAATAAAGATCAGATTCAGGGCAATAAACACCAATACAATTAGGACCGATAATTCTTATCCCATACTGTTTAGCTATAGATAGAACTTCTTTCTCTAGATCCACATTTCCTACTTCACTGAATCCAGACGCAAAGATAGTCACAAAAGGAACTCCCTTTTTTCCAGTTTCCTCTAAAACTTTTGGAACTATTTTTGCAGGTACCCCAATAATCACATAATCAATAGGTTTCTCTTTGGGTATATCTAAAATGGAAGCATAAACTTTTCTTCCAAAAATTTCTTCACCCTCATATTTAGGATTAAATAGAAACATTGGAACTTTAATCCTACCATTCATAACTTGAACAAAATATCCCCCTCCAGTAGGATCATAACTTGCTCCAATAATTCCAATAGCTCGTGGATAAAATAATTTCTCAAAATCAACTTTATTATGTTCTGATTTAATATTCTGAGTCATCTTATATGAGTCTTCGTTTTCTAATTCTTATATTAAATGAAGAAGTTAAAAAAACCTAAAATAGTTTATTAAAGGTAAAGGAAATTAATCTTCTAACACTTAAATTACATATAAAGTTAAAAGATTTATTATAAGATAATTAAAACTTTTCTATAATACCTTTCGCAAGTTTTATATTATTTGTAATGATTCCATCAATTCCCATTTTAATTAATTTTTTAATGGCAATTCTTGAATCTACAGTCCACGCATTTACATGAAGATTATTTTCATGAGCATATTCTATAAATTCTTTATTAATAAGTTTATAAAGTGGATGAATAGCTTCGAATTTATTTTTTAAAGCATTGTCTATAATCTTTTTCTTGTGAATCCAGTCAGTAATCCATCCAGTACCTGTTGGTTCAAGAGATGCTAACCTTATCGTTGAGTCATAAGATTTAATCTTCTTCAATTCTTCATGATTAAAGGAACTTATCAAAGTCGATTCTAACAAATTATTCTCTTTAAAAATCTTTGCAACATCCACTCCAATCCCTTCAGATTTAATCTCACATTGAAAACCAATTTTATCTTTTGCTAAATTAATTAATTCATCCAATGTGGGAATCTTTTCACTTTCTCCAAAATCTAATTTCTTAAGTTCCTCTAAAGTCATATCTTCTACTATTCCACTATAATTTGAGGTGTTATATGTATTTTCATCATGAATAATAACAAATTCATGATCCTTTGATACATGAACATCAAATTCGATATAATCAGCTCCTAACTCTATCGCTTTCCTAAAGGATTTTAGAGTATTTTCTGGAGCCTCTGAATTAGCACCACGATGACCTATTATTAAAGGTTTTGACCTTTCAAATTTTTTCATTTTATATACACCTTTATTGTATTACTATATGTTCCTTTTGTAAAAACTCTTTTAAGTTTCTATTAATTTATATTTTTTTAAACAAAATAATAAGTAGGTCATTTTCAATCTATAAAAGATTTTAATTGATTTCTTATATGTAGAAATTTATCGTTTCAAAATTAAATAAAAATTAATGATTAGGTTTTTATGTTCGTATAAGAATTACTATTAGATAGTTAAGATAAATTTATATATAGATTAGCTTTTATATATTAGTATTTAAAAAAATAGTTGAATAAATAAATAAATGTTAAAGTAATAAAATAAGAGGTTTTAAAATAATGCGTTTCTGCCCAGATTGCGACAATATCATGATTCCAAAGGATGGAAAACTTTATTGCAAAGCATGTGATAAGTATTTTGAATTAGGATCAGATAAGAAAGATTATAAGATCGTCAAAACAATAAGGCATGATGACAAGGAAACTGCTCCGATTGTTATTAAGGAATCTATGAAAAGCTCAAGGATCTCCTTAGAGGATCGTAAAGCATACGAAGAGTTCTTTGGAAATTCCGAGGAATCGGGATACTAGGTAATTACTTCTCATATGGTCTATCATAATTCAATTATTGATCATTAAGGATCTTATCCTCTACTCTAAATTCTAAAGATCTATCTTTTGGTATTAATAATTCATTTTAGAAAAATAGAATCAATAATATGATGAACTCATTTTTATTGATTTTTTAAAGTTTTAAATTAAATGTCATTTAACTTGTATTATACAATCATAGAAAATAATAATTTAACACAATTGATTTATAGGAGATTTGAATTTTAATGGTAGAAAAAGAAGAAAAGAAGAAAAAGTTAAGAGGGTTTGCAGGAGTTATTAGTATACAGATGGAACCCTTGAATGAAAATGAAGAATTTAAAGAAAAGTTCAAAGATGAAGATTTGAAGATTTTATTAAATGCAACAGACGGTCGATATGCAGCCTTAATTAAAGTAAAGAACGGAGCTCTCGAAGTTGAGGGATACAAAAATAAAGATAGGAATCAACTAAAAAAAGAAATACTTGGTTGGGATGGAAAACTTGAAACAACAACTAACCTTTTCTTTAAATTGGCTACAGATGAACTTTCCCTATTGAGTATAATTGGTAAAATGATAACTAGGAAAATAAAGATTAGAGGAATAAGAAAGATCTTTGTTTTAATTAAATTATTTGATTTATTGGAATAAATAAATTAAATTCATTTATTTCTCTTTACCTTAATAATTTATTTTCTGATAGAAAAATTATAACTCGACTTTTTTAAATTTCAAAATAGCAAATAGAAGGAATAATAATATATAAGCGACTGTTGCAAATAGTGGTATCAGTGAAAAAGGTACTTCTCCAATTATTATTGATGCAATTACTGAAAGTTGGGTACCTTGTGGAAAGAATAGTCCGAGAGGGATTATTTGAATAGCAAATGGAATACTTGCAATAAATTGTTGGCTGAAGTTGAATACCATCGGAATGGCAGCTACTGGTGCTGGAGTATCATAAATTGTTCCTAACATTAATGTAAAAGTAATATGAAACATCTGAACTAGTGATATCAATCCTAAAGCCCCAAGAAAATTGATAGATGAAAGCCATTGTCCTTGTATTAAAGATAGCTCAAAATAAGCAATTATTCCAGGTATTAAAACCATAGAGATATTAATATTTATTGATTTCGCAAAAA
>JARRLT010000126.1:3702-17252 GCA_037386725.1 Promethearchaeota archaeon | reverse complement strand
TTAAACGCTTAATTTCTACTTTTATTTAGATAATCCTTATATCTCTCAAGATTGAATTAGCTATAACATAAACTTTTTTAATTAAACTATTTATTTATTTGAACAATTCCGTGAAGCCAAGAACCTCCACCTAATGTAATTAAGACATTCTTGCAATCTACAACTTTGCTTACTTCATCAAAAATAGTTGGTTCCTTTGGCATACCCATTAAAGTCTACAAACGCGTCCGTGCCCGCGATCTGTTTGATAAGATCGTCAAACAGGCTCATCATAACGGTGAACCGGGCATGCTCTTTTTGGATACCGCCAATCGTTCGAATCCCGTGCCTCACCAAATCGAGGCAGCATGAGCCTCAGAACCCTTCCCTCCTAATAAACCATCTTCGATAGCTTTCTTTGCATTATCTAAAGCACCACCTCCAGTATTAAAAACAAACCCTAAAACAATACCAGAGATTGTTCCTGCGATCAAGAAACCTGCAACTGCTACGGGTCCAAATAAAAAGCCTAAAATGATTGGAGTTACACTTGGGAGTAACGCTGGAACAATCATCTTCTTCAGAGCGATTTTAGTACCAATATCTATACATTTAGCATAATCAGGAGAGGATGTACTCGCTAAAATTCCAGGATCTGCTTTAAATTGTCTTTTAATTTCTTTAATCATCCCATACGCAGCGTTTCCTGCAGATCTTATCGCAAATGCTGAGAATAAGAATGGAATCATAACTCCTAACAACATAGCTGATAATACTATAGGATCATAGACATTAACGTTGACCTGTTTTATTTCTTCTAAATATGCTTCGAATAATATTATTGCAGATAAAGCTGCAGATGTGATCCCAAATCCTTTAGCCAATGCTTTTGTTGTATTCCCCACCGCGTCTAAACGATCAAGTGTACTCCTTACATCGCTTCCTAAATGAGACATTTCTGCTATACCAGCGGCATTATCAGATACTGGTCCGAACCCATCAAATGCTAAAATGATTGTTGTAATAGATAATAATCCCATGGTTGCTACAGTAACACCGAAGATACCACCTAAGTATAATGGAAACCCATTCATAGCGGCATAAATTTCACCAAGCACAAAATCAGCTATAATACCAATAACAAATGTAACAATAGGAATTGCTGGGGATTCAAGTCCAAGCGAAAATCCACTTAACACATTTGTTGCAGCGCCAGTTTCGGAATTCGTGATGATCCTTTTAACTGGAGTATGTCTTGAAGAAGTATAGTAGTTTACGAGGAAATAGGTTGATAATCCTAAAAATATCCCTATCAATCCCGAAAGAAACAATAACCACCATCCCACACCAAAAGATATTAATGAAAGTATTAAAAAGAAAGCAATGTCAAATATCGATGTATAAATTAATCCTCGTGCAAACGCTTGGATTGGATCTATGTCTGTATCTTTCATTTTCGTAAAAAATCCACCAAAAACTCCTGCTACGTTTCCAAAAGTTCGAGTTATAAGAGAAAAGATAATAAATAGTGGATTATGCGTTACACCACTTAATGTAACTCCTATAATCATTGCTCCCACATTATTTGCTGATGTTGATTCATAAAGATCTGCTCCTCTGCCAGCACAATCACCGACATTATCTCCTACATTATCTGCTATAGCTGCTGGATTTCTTATATCATCTTCAGGAAGTCCTTGTTCTAGCTTTCCAACTAAGTCAGCACCTATATCTGCACCTTTTGTAAATATTCCTCCACCTAACTGTGCAAAGAGTGCTGAGAATGATGCTCCAAAACCAAATCCTAATATATTTTGGACATTAAATTCTGCGACGATATATAAAAGAGAGATACCTAGCAGAGATATCGACATTACTGAAATACCTATAACAAGTCCTGAATCAAATCCAATCTTTAAAGCCTTTTTAATGTCTGTTTCACAAGCTTTAGTTACTCTTATATTAGCTAAAGTAGATGATACCATGGCGAGATAACTAGTAATTAAAGAAGAAACTGCTCCGATGATGAAAGATATTGCTAAATAATAATTAATGATAAAAAGTATTACCGCAATAATTACCAAAACAACGCTAATTGTCTTAAATTGTCTTTTAAGATAGGCATTTGCACCCAATTTTATTAGGTTATGAACTCGGTTCATTTCCTCAGTTCCTTTGTCAAGCTTTTTTATTTTTCTTATAATCAGATAGATATATACTAAGCCCAATATTGATATGACAATAGTAGTAATAAAGAAAATCCAATATAGAGAGGTAAAATAAGCATTTGTCGTAGAAAAGTCAAAGTCAAAAATATTCATATTTTATTCCTTTTTTAAAGATGTTTAAAAATTTTATTTATATAAATTTTAGTAGTAAACTATTAAAGTGAGATGCCTATTGTTTATAAATCTTTTAGTTTTTGGTTTTTAAATTCTAATCGACAATATTACATAACAATATTTCGGAAAAGGGTAAGTAAATAAAAGGAATCTTTTAAATAAATGAAATTTTTACTAATTTGTTAAATTTTTTAGAATTGATTCTTCCCATTAAAAATGTTCATATGGAATTTCACATTCAACTTACCTATCTTTTAAATAATGTTCATCATGATGTAATTTGAACCAGAATTATTATACGTTAACAAATATAATTTACTTATAAAAACATATAATGAAATAATGAATATTCTCGAAGTAAACCTAGGCAAGAAAAAGATTAAAATTCATATACGTCATATGAGAAAAGATGATGTGGAAGGAATATGGAATAATTTTAATGAGGTAGTTGAAGAAGGAAACTATTTACCCGTATTTATTCCTGTCAGATCGCAATTAGAAAAAAGTTCTTGGTATCAAAATGTAAAATCTGACAATGAAATCGTTATTGTTGCTGAAAATCCTAAATTAAAGTCTCCTCATAATATATTAGGACAATGTGAAATTTCCAATATTGAATGGGATGCCGCAGAGCATGTAGGGAATTTAGGTATAATAGTACAGAAAAAGTATCGAGATTTTGGGCTTGGGTATGCCTTAATGGATTTTGCTATTAAGGAAGCAAAAAGGATAAATAATAAGAAAAAAATTATTCTTAGTTGTTTTGCATCAAATGAGCGTGCTTTATATTTATATAAAAAGTTTGGATTTAAGCAAATTGGAGTTCGAAAAAAACAGTTTTTTATTGATGATGAATATTATGATGAGATATTAATGGATCTATGGATTGGTGATGAGAATGAAGATTGATTATGGGTATCTCGTTCTTTTATTATAACACAATTTACTCTCTGGGGTTAATGGGTTATCATTTAAAAATATAAAATTGAGATTAGTTAAGGGTTCAATCAATTTTCTATTAAATTTTTCAATTTTATTACTTTTCAAGAAAAGGATGATTAAATTTTTCAAATTATCTAAACCTTTTAAGATTTTTATTTCATTATTATCTAAGAAAAGTTCTTGTAATTTCGTCAAATGTTCCAATCCTTCGAGTTCTTTTATATTATTCGATGATAATTCTAACTTTCTAAGTTCACTTAATTGGTTTAAGTTTTCAATTTTCTCTATTTGATTATCAGAAAGACATAAACCTTTTAATAAAATAAGATTGTTTAATCCTTGAATTTTTTTAATTTTATTGTTATTTAAATAAAGACGAATTAGATTTTGAAGAGATTTAATATTTTTTATTTCCTCAATCTTGTTAAATGAAAGATTCAAGTATTTTAAATTTACTAATTGGTCTAAATTTTCAATTTCCTTTATGTTGTTATTGTTTAGATTCAGTTCTTCCATATGGCTTAATGTGCTTAATCCTTCAATTTTTTGAATATAATTATTTGCAAAAGATAATTTTCGAAGATTTGCTAAAGATTCAAGATTTTCAATTTTATTGATGTCATTATTTTCAATATAGAGTTCCTGTAAATTGGGTAATTTCTCTAAATTCTCCACTTTCTTAATCTTATTCTTTGATAAATCAAGAACTTTCAATTTCCTTAATTTAAAGGAAAAAATGATTTTCTGTAAATTGGTTCTCTGAAGCTTTAAGTACTTTAAATGGGTTATATATTCTAAACCATCAATAGAATCAATGGTTTTTAGATTTGATCCTTCACAATTGAGTAAAATAATATAATCATTCTTGAGGGTTACATTATATCCTTTTTTATTTTTATAGTAATCATAAAGAATTAAGTTACTTACTTTTTCTCTTATTATTTCCAATATATTTTCATCTAATTTTCTTGGTTGATAGTCCGATTGATTTCCGAATATTTTTTTATAAAGATATATATAATACTTTTCTATGATTTGATTTGATTTCTTATTATTGATTTTCAAGAGTATTTTGATAACAAATATTTTTTGATATATGTCCTCAATATTGTAAACACAATATTTTAATAAATCGAGTAATCTTGGATTCTCTATATGGTTTCTTAAGAGAAATTTTCCCGCGATTAGGCGAATTGTCCTATTTTCATCAGTTAGAAATAAATTTTCGAGAAAACGGTAGTTTTTCAGCTGATTTACCTTTCCTAATGATATTAAGGCATCAACACGACTTTTTTCGTCTCTTGAATTAAATATAATATCCTTTAATCTTTTGATCGTCTCTTTTTCGTTCAATTTACTCCCGTGATTAGCCGTTGTATCCATAATTTAATCAGTAGGAAAAAAGATTAAAATTCTCTTTCTAAATTTAAAAAAGAAATCGCAATAATTAAATTAATATAATTTAAAAATAAAATGAGTCCATACAATAGAGTAATTATTATTGAATTTATGAATAAATGAAATCCTTTACTCCATGTTCTTTATCTGTCATTTCATTTAATGCTTCCACGAAATGGCGATTTTCTACAGTTTTATTTCTCTCCCTTAATGCTTTAATTCCCGCTTCTGTTACAAACGCTTTGATATGAGCTCCACTAAAACCATCGGTTCTTTTAGCGAGTTCATTGAAGTTCACATCTTTAATATTCATTTTCCGAGTATGGATTTTCAGGATTTCTAATCTCGCTTTTTCATTAGGTAAATCAAATCGTATGATTCTATCAAACCTTCCCGGACGCAAGATAGCCGGATCTAATACATCTTCTCGATTGGTTGCAGCAATAAACATTATCCCATCCGTATTCGCAAATCCGTCAAGTTCTGAGAGCAATTGCATAAAAGTTCTTTGAACTTCGCGATCTCCCTTATATACTTCGCTTGTTCTTTTAACTGCGATTGCGTCTATTTCATCAATAAAAATAACTGCAGGTAAATTCTCTCGTGCTAAGATGAATTTTTGAACTAAATCAGAACCAACTAAGTGGATAAATCGAGCATTTGTAGAATTTGCAACCGCTTTTGCTAATAAGGTTTTTCCTGTCCCGGGTGGTCCGGATAGCAAGGCTCCACTCGGAGCATCAATGCCAATTTCCCTAAATAATTCGGGATTCATTAAAGGTAATTCAATAACCTCCCGAACAGCTTGTATTTGCTCTTCTAAGCCACCAATATCCGAAAAAGTAACGTCGGGGCTTTCAACTAATTCCATACTGGCTACATGACCTCTGATTTTCCGATTTAAAATTTCAACGATCTGGTAACTTTGCGCATGAAGGGTTACTTGATCTCCTGCTATAGGATGTACAATATCACTTGCGGGGACTAATACCCTATTTCCTGGGGCATGGGACACAATAACACGACCATCTTTTAAAACACGTTCTACAGATCCAATAATAAGAGGTTTGTTTTTCATACTATGGAAGGTTTGCCTGAAAGAATTTAATTCTTGTTTCAAACTTTCATTTTCCTTTTCTAATGCGCTAACTTTTCGCTGATACTTTTTTATTTCCGATTCAGTCATGTTTCCTAAAAAAATTTTGATGCACAAAACTAATACTGAAGAAAGGCTTAAGGGTCTTATATCTCCCTCATCCAGCATGATTTATGAGATTAAAGGCAAATCTCTTAAAATAAGTCAAATAAATTAAAGATAAACATAATTTAGATTAAAAATAAAGTAAGGACTAAGAAAGAGAAGGAAAATTAAAGAGAATCAAAATTTAACCAGATTTTTACTTCTTACGCTTTTTTACCATTGAGATTATTGTAGTGATACCCATCAGACTGAATAAAAATGTAAAAAAGGATTTATAAAATTTTTTCCACACGATCAAGCCATTCTAAAAATAAAACTTTAACGATCTCTTCTTGTTCTATTTCCAAACAATGCCCTGCCTTATCTAAAGCCACAAATGATGCTCTGGGAAAGCGATCTATTAAACTCCACGCATCTTTAAATCCTACAGAACTATCTTGACGACCTGTCAATATCAGAGCTGGAAAATCACATTGTGGTATCTCTTTGGCCATGTTAAATGAAAATCCATATGCGTTTTGTTGAATTTTAGTTAAAAATTTTTCATTTGTATATTTTTGCGAATTAATTATTCCTTCTTTATAGGATTTCCATGTTTTTTCGTTTTGAATTACAACCCATTCCGAAAATTCTTTACGTTCCTTCGGGTTTAAATGGGCCAAAAGTTTTTTGTCTTGTTCAAAAACAATAAATTGTTCCACCTTACGACGAGAATGATTTGGTTCCACAACAGAAAATAATAGACAAATCCCCTTAATATGCGAAAAATGATTTTTTAATAATCCTTGAGCCAAATAACCACCATATGATTCTCCTACAACTAAAAAATCTTGATTTGGAATAATTGTATTTATAAAATCCTCAAAAATCTTTAAAAAATCATCAGCACTTGTAATCCAGTCAGCCGCTTCTGTTTTTCCCGTTCCAGGTAAATCTGGATAAATTCTCATCCATTCCTTCGAATCTTTTAATATAGGCTCATATGTTGATATTGTGCTAATGTTGTCTAATCCATAACCGGGAAGAAAAATAATAGGTGTTCCTTTACCAAATAGCTCATAGTTAATTGCAATTTTTTCGAGATCACATTTTGGCATACATTTTTTAAAGAGATCATAAAAATAAAGATTTCTGTTTCATTGAATAAAGCCTTAATAGAATTTTTGTTATAAAATGAGTTCTATCCTTCTCCTGAATAGAAAAAAGTAAGGAAATTTAAAGAGTATCAAAATCTCGGCCGAATTGTTACTTCTTACGCTTTTTCACTATTAAGATTGCCGTAGTGATACCTATCAGACTGAATAAAAATATCTCTCCAGCGCCTCCAAAGCTTATTCCATTAACTTTATTTGTGGACGCTATAATCATCGGGAAACAATATAAAACGCCCTCAAAACTGGCGATATATACCATTCCGTTTACAATGGCAGGAGATGACATGGAAGATTGACCAAGAGTATAATTCCAGATCAGAGCACCATTGAAAGCATTTAAGCAGTAAAAATTGCCTCCAACTACTTTTCCCACATAAACCATTCCATTCGCAATGGCGAGAGATGAACAACCTCCTTCTTTAGCAGTTTGATATTTCCACATATATTTTCCCGTTGTTTCGTTCAAACAATAAATATTGGAATTTACGCTCCCAATGTAAACCCTTCCATATGCCACGGAAGGAAAAGAGGAAGGAAAACCACCTATAATCGTATTTTTCCATATAAGGGAACCATTAAAAGCATTGAAACAATAGATTTTAGTATCATAATGTCCAGGGGACTCTTGAGAAGATGGTATTGAAAATGATGTGACAAAGATCATTCCTTGTGCAACCACAGGACCAAACGTAATTGGACCACCAGTAGTATAGTTCCAAATTAAAGCACCAGTAGTTGCATTTAAACAATATGTATTATTATCGCTACTTCCTATGTATACCATCCCGTTTGTAATAACGGGGGAAGATCTAACGATCGGCCCACTTGTGACATATTTCCATAAAAGCTTTCCTGTAGTTGCGTTCAAACAATACGTATTATTATCATCGCTTCCTACATATACCATTCCGTTCCAAACTGCTGGAGATGAAAACACCTTGTCGCCAGTAGTAAAATTCCAAAGTTTAATGCCTGAATTTGCATTTAAACAATAAATAGTACCATTAAAATCTCCAAAATATAACATCTCATTCGCAATAACAGGAACTGACCACATAATTTCACTTTCAGTAGTATAATTCCAAATAGAAATTCCGGTTGTTGCATTTAAACAATGCAAAACTCCTTTATCATAAGATTTTCCAACACTAATATTTCCAAGAACAAGTTCTCCAATGTAAACGCATCCATTTGCAATTACGGGGGAATCAGATATAAAATCATAATCACCTGAACTGAAATTATAAGTCCAAATAGGAGTGTTGCCAGTAATGGGAATCGTTTCTGTTGCACCCGTACGGTTGAGGTTACCTTGAAACATCGGCCAGTTTTATTTTTTTAAATCTCTCTTTTAAGATTCTTTAGAAATGTTGATGATGGAAAAGGAATTAGAGAGATATCATAAACCATTAGAATCGAGTTTAACTGAATTTTGATTCTACTATACATAAAACTCAACTTTTTGCCTTTTAATTTTAAATTAATCTTTTAATTTTTGATTTTGGTAAAGTTACTATTCTTATTGAAAAAGAGTTATTAAATGTTATGATATCTCTCTTACCGAACTTGACGATTTTGTCAGAATTTATTTTTTGTTTTTTATAAGATTTAAATATCATATAATTTTGATGCAAGAGGATGATCAATGTCTTTTTATTCAATATCTTTCTAATAAATATAGGAAAGTCCTTTTATCGTCTAGTAGTGCCCTGAAGATTCTAATATATAGTTATTCACTCCAATAATTAAGATTAGATATTTAGGTGGGAAATTGTTTAAATACCATTAGTTTTTATTTTCACTCCTTTTGTTGGAGGATATTAGATCTATTACCATTTTAGTTAGCATCTCGGTTAACTCTTCATCTGTGTTTGCAATAGGGAATAATGTGACATGTCGATGAATAGTGGCATCAACGGTTTGTACAAGAAATCTTGAAAACGATTTATCTATATGAATTCCACCCATTTGATTAGCTACAAATGTAATAAACACATCTGCTATATCATTGTTATATGTTTCATAATTATCCAAAGCATAAGTCTCGACATCAGGATTGGATAAGTATATCATTTCGAGAGCTAAGTTAAGATCCTTATTCTCTCTGTGCATTTGTATAGTCCGGCGCATGTTTGTATATATAAAATCCCTAATATCGTCCACTTTATCGGGAAATTTCAATTGATCTGATTCTGTTGAATATGGTTCCAGACTTCGCTTGGCAAAATCTTGATTTCTGGTAGCATCAAGTAAATCCTTTTTCTTTTGCTCTTTATTACGTCTCCAGTTTTTTTGAGTCACAATATAATTCACCCACAATAAAAGAAGGTTGTTTTAATAGATAAGTGTTTTAGAGTTTAAAAAATAATAAATTTTATAAGTGAGAGGTACTTACTTTTTAAGTGAGTGATGCTCACTTTTGAGCTCATTGAATTTTAAAAAGATTGAATTATAAAAGGAGGAAAAGGTTAGTGAATTTAAATGGTTTAAAGATAGTATGTCCCCAATGTCAATCATCCTACTTAGAATCGGATTCGGAGTCATCCAATCAAGAGATTCATTGTACTAACTGTAATAGTATATTTCCTATGGAAGATGGGGTTTTAGATTTGCTCAATGAAGAATCACCGGGAATGATTCCTGTAGCAGAGCCTATGAAATGGAAATGGTTGGTTAAAATATATAACAGTCGATTATGGCGAAAAAGCGCCTGGTTAGGCAAACTTTCGTTTGGAATTAGTTTCGATAAAGAATCTAACTTGATTTTAAATGCCGCGAATTTAACTCCGAATGCTTATGCATTAGATCTTGCCTGTGGACCAGGGACTTATACGAAACCAATTGCGCAAGCTTTGACGCAAGGAAAGATCGTTGGTTTTGATATTTCTCTACCGATGCTAAGTTATGGAGCTAAACAAGCAATAAAAGAGGGATTACAAAACATTCTTTATATACACGGTACAGTACGGGATTTACCGTTTGAGAAAGAACAATTTGATTTTATAAATTGCTCCGGAGCTCTTCATCTCTTTATGGATTTTTTACCGGAATTGCTTCACAAAATTAATGACATTCTCAAACATGGTGGTCGCTTTTCGATTGCCGCTGCGAGATTACCAGAAGGAAAATGGTCCAAAAAACTCGCTTTAAATAGATCGAAGAATTCTGGATTGAAATTCTTCAGTCCAGAAGAACTTAAACAATATCTTTTAGAAGCGGGATTTATTGATGTAATATGCCATCACAGTAAACGTTACTGGTTAGTTATGAGTGCGACTAAACAATAAAGCAAAAATTATAGAAATAAAATCGCTTAAGATTTTTGGCTATTTCTCACTTTATTTTTATTTTTTTGTTCTGTTGATCAATTCAGTTTAATATTTGCGTTTAACCAATTTAGGTAATTTAAATTTTCGTTTATTTAAATATGAATTCCATTTTTTTATAACAAATTTTTATAAAAAAAGCAAATAATAAATAAGTTCCTTATCTCTCCCTCTCCCTACATTATTTGTTAGCTTGAAGCCAGATCTCTTAAAAAGAATGGGTTCATATATATATCTTACAAACCTTTTGTGTATATAATGCAGTGACTTTTTGCATAAATTTTTATATATCAAATATTATTTATTTTATAAATTTGGATTTATAACAATTGTTCGAAGGTTTGTGCTTTTAAAGATAAAAGTATAAAAACCAAAATTACCATTAAGAACATAAATGGCAGAAGAAGAAAGCTTTCTAAATGCTAAAGCTCTTGTCGTAGATAATGGAACAGGGATTTCCAAGAACGGATTTGCTGGTGAGGATCAACCTCGTTCTGTCTTTCCGACATTAATCGGATATCCGAAATATGAGTCCATTATGACTGACGTTGAGCATTATACCAGAGAATACTATATCGGCGAAGAAGCGATGCAACTTAAAGGTGTTTTGAAACTCATGTTCCCAGTTGAGCATGGTATCATTGAAGACTGGACCGCAATGGAAAAGATTTGGCATTACACGTTTTATACAGATTTACGAATTGACCCAAGCGAACATCCAGTTCTCTTGACAGAAGCACCTCTTAATCCACGACCAAACAGAGAGAAAATGGCCGAGATTATGTTTGAAACCTTTAACGTACCTGCGCTTTATGTAGCAATGCAAGCAGTACTTTCACTTTACGCATCTGGTCGTACTACTGGATGTGTTATAGATATTGGTGATGGTGTCTCTCACGTTGTCCCAATATTCGAAGGTTTCGCGTTAAGCCACGCAATTCAAAGAATTGATCTTGCAGGAAGAGATATTACTACCTATTTACAAAGATTACTCAGACAAAAGGGATATTCCTTTACCACTTCAGCAGAAAAAGAAATTGTTCGAGACATTAAGGAAAAATTGTGCTATGTCGCAATTGATCCTGAAAAAGAAATGATGCTTTCTAAGAAAGTAGCAGGAATGGAGAAATCCTATATGTTACCGGATGGAGAGACTATCAATGTTGGTGTCGAGAGATTCTTAGCTCCCGAATGTTTCTTTAATCCTTCTGTAATCGGTAAAGAATTAGAGCCTTTAGATGATGTAATTGTTGGTGCCATCTCTGAGTGTGATGTTGATTTAAGAAGAGACCTTTACAGTAATATTGTCCTTTCCGGAGGTTCTACAATGTTCCCTGGTATTAAGCAACGCTTGACCAAGGAAATTAAAGAACAAATTCCGGAATCAGTTGATGTAAAGATTATCGCTCCTCCCGAAAGAATGTATTCGGTTTGGATTGGCGGCTCAATCTTGAGCTCCTTGAAGACTTTCCACCGTATGTGGGTAACTCGCCGGGAATACAAAGAGATGGGTCCCCAAGTAATTCACAGATGTTTCTAAACTAAATCGGGAAATCTACTTTAATATTTTTTACTGAATTTTTTTATTTTTCTTTTTTATTATCAATAACTTATTCTTTTAAAATGGCAAAATGGGAAACTTAGATTTTTTCTTGGCTTTTTAAATGCTAGAGCGCTGGTGGTCGATAAAAGATCTGAATTTACATCTTGCTTAAAAATAGAGAAGTTGACATCACAATTGCCCCAGCGCAGATTATAAATAAAATTATTATTTTTCAGAATTATAAATACTTCAAAATCGTAAATTGAATAAGTTTCTTAATCATATTTGCTGAATTTTAATATTTTCCTTTTTTTCCTTTCTTGTTTGCGTGGTCGATGAAAAGAATAAAAAAATTGAAAAACTTTTGATATAAGAATTTTTCCTATATAATTTCTTCATTATTAGATATAATGGAAGTGAACCCAGGTCAAACTTATGGAAGGATCTAATTTTTCGAGTGAATTTTGTATATCCGCTTGTAAACTCATACTTTCCATGTTAAGATCTCCGATATCCCCAGATAAATTAACTTTAATTCTATTTCTAATATATGTATTTTGTTTCTCTTTTTTAATCTCGAGAATTTTAATTGAACTATTCATCGCTCTTAGAAAAGGTCTTAAAACATCAAGTAGAGCTTCTGCTCTTGCTTGAATTGACTTTTCCTCAATCTCTACTTCCTTAATGGGATCATTATGCATTCCAAACATTAATGAAGTTCTGATTTTAGAATTAAGTTGATTCAATTCTTTCCTTGCTTTTTGATTTTTTGGATTATATTCTAAAGTTTTTTCCATACATCGCCTAGCATATTCAGGTCTTCCAAATTTTCTATAAGCAATTGCTGTGTTGTACCATATATTACTATCATTTGATTTTATTTCGAGACATTTGTTAAAACAATAAATTGAGTTTATATACTTTTCATTCTTCAGATATTTTATACCTTTATTATTCCACTTTGAAAATTCAGTCAATTATTTCCACCTTTTTTTATTTTGTCTAATGGATAACTACTACATTTTATAAGTTACGAATTAAAATAACTTTCTTATATTAGATTTAGTATATATTTAGATTTTTTTTGTTTTCTTAAGGTTAGTAAATTGATTTGATTATTTATTTATATTTGGGAATCATAGTTAATTCAGATCCCAATTTTCATATTTATTTACTCCAAATTAATTAACTGAATTTTACATTACCTTTTGTTCGATTTGATATTATTTTCAAATTCATAGTAAATTTAAAGAAGAATCGTTCTAGTAATAGTAGTGTTGGTTGAAGAATGCATAAAATCTAAAATTTGGACTTCGTCTCAGTAAAAAATAAAAATTAGAAAATGAAAAAGTATGAAAGTAATGTTTCAACTTAAGCTTAATCGTATACTTGATAATTTGCTTTTATCAATGGCATATAAGAAAAAATCTTCAGATTTAATGAATCCGACTTCTTAAAGAAAAGAGTAGATTTTAATAACTCTTTGTCTAATAAAATAATAACAGAAAGATTTATTGGGATAATGTATATGATTAAACTTCCAAAATATTTTAATTCGTTATTCAAGGTCATTTCAATACATTTTACAAGGAAATGCAATCTCAATTGTCCATTTTGCTACCGGTCTAAAGACATTTCGAAAGAAAGAAAACCAAGGGAATTTTT
>JARRLT010000126.1:0-3629 GCA_037386725.1 Promethearchaeota archaeon | reverse complement strand
TGGAGCTGTTGTAGGGGCAACATATCCATCCCAATTAAAAGAAATTAGAAAAATTCTTGAAAATGTAACAATGCTTTCTGTTAGCTTTGACTACTATAAATGGGGAAGGGATACCAACCAATATGTTGAATTAATCCATAGAATAAAGAATGTTATGAGTCGAGATAAAGAAATAGAGAATGATGATCAAATTCAAACTCCCTTAATAGGCTCTAATTTACTAATAGATTGTGGAATGTTTAAAGAGGGGGGATTTCCTTTTCTAAATATCGTTAAATGGTTATTTTATACTGCAAATGTAGATAATGTATATGCCTTATACCCCAAATTTACTGAATTTATTGATATTATCTCATTTAGATCATTATTCAATTATTTAACAGAAAAATATAACTTTTTTTATGTTGACGAACTAATCAGGAAAGCTTTTGAAGAAGAAAGTTTTAAGAAATGGAAGAAACCATGTCATTTTGGGAAAGATATGATTAATATAAATGAAACTGGGGAGATCACAGGGTGCTCTTTTGAAAGTTCTCCTTCTCTTATTTTGGAGCATCCAAGTGATCTATTAAAAATTGAGAATATTTCTTTTGAAGATAGATATCGTTGTCCTTTTATATCTAATATGTAAAAAGATTAAGAAAAAAGAAAAACCAAAATATATATTTAGCAAAGAGTAAAAAATTCATCCTTATCCCTAATTGTTCTATTGTTGGCTGGCGTCTTCCAGGTTATAAAAAAACTGGGTTTACAAACACAGAAGCAAAAAATTATGGAGAAGTAATAGAGGATATGATAAAATATTATGATAGTGTAGGAGCAACAAAAGAAGAAGTTCTCTCAAAAAACTTAGTGTGTATAGATGGAAGTGGAGGTGGTGCATTAGCTCAGATAGCTTGGTCCTTTAAAACCTCCAAAGATGTATTAGAAGGAAAAATGGATAAAAAATACTTAAAAAAAGAAGAATTCGAAGAGGAATTTCATCAAGAATTACGCAAGATTTGGGATGGGAAATACAGTAAAGAATTGGCATTAATCAATAAATATTGTCTACTATATCCAAGTTGGGAAGATGATCCTGAATTAATGGAATTAGAACGAGAAGAAAAAAGAAACGAAGCCAAGGAAATTAATATTGATTACCTTTTAGACTTAAGTTCTCGTAAGGAATTGAGAGAGGAGGTTCTTAAACAATTTCTCAAGGAAGATTCGAGAATTATCAAATTTTTAATAAAGGAAAAACTAATTTCCCATTTAGAACAAGCTGATATTGAAAAAATTATAGAAAAGTTTAATTTTTCGATATTGCGAGAGATTGGACAAGGAAATGTATATTTGTTATTTAATTCTTTGATGAAAATAGCAAACACCAAATCTAGAAAAGCATTGGAAAAGGAAGTTGAAGTACATTATATAAATAAAAATCAAGGATTACAGGAGCTATCTTTAATGTCCTATAAACTGGAATTTATACCCAAATCTATCGGAAATCTTAGCTCCTTAAGAAGATTAGATCTATCAGGAAATGAGCTTAAAACGCTCCCAAAATCAATTTGTCGTCTAAAGAAACTCGAAAAATTAATTTTGTTCTGGAATAATTTGAAAAAGTTACCGGAATCTATAGGTAATCTTTCTTTATTAAAGGAGTATATGCTAATATCAACGCCACTCAAGCTGATCTGCTCGTTTTTTTAGAATTTAAGCTCTCGAACACTAATAAAGAAGGCTTTCGAATAGTTGAAAAAATTTCTACCTATAACAGTAATAGTCTTTTAATTGAAGAAAACAAAGTCAAAGGGATTAGTCTATACAATAATGGGTTAAAAAGCCTCCCAAAATCGATGGGTATACTTAAATCACTTGAAGTATTAAATCTTCAACAAAATCTTATTACTAAACTTCCCCATTCTATAGGAGATCTCACTTCTCTCAAACAATTGGATTTGTCTGGGAATAAATTATCTAACTTACCAGAATTTATTGGAGATCTTAAATTTCTTGAGACATTGGAGCTTGCTGGTAATAAATTAACAGAACTTCCTGCTTCAATAGCAAACCTTTCTTCGCTTACTAGTATTAGTATTTTTGGGAATAAAATAATAGAGATCCCAAAATTTCTAAAAGATATGAAGGAGAAAGGGCTACGTATCTACTAACATTTGAAACCACACAAAAGGAATGGTTATTTATTCTGCTCTTTAACAACAAAAATTAAATCTTAAAATACTACATGAATCCTGTGAATGCTAGTGAAAAGAAGAATGTCTTAATAATCAGTACATATCAAAATTAAAAGAAAAAAAGTAAAAAGATTATTAGCGTCTTTTTACATTATACTTTTATTTCTTTTTATTGCATTCATTTTTTATCACCTTTTATCATTTTCTTGATCTGTATCATGCCTGACATGTTTTTGATATGCTCACCCTCGACAAATCAAATATGATAATTCATTTATTCTATTGTATTGAGAAACGAATATATTTTTTAACAACTCGAATATGATCATAGTGATCATATTTAAATAATTATGGTGATTATATCTATATAAAATAATATGATCATTATGATCAGATGCCTTCTTGTGATCTATAATCTCAATGATTAGAGGGAAAGTAAAATATATCGGAAGGAATAGAATATATGATAAAAATGATCTCTATTACTCACATGAAATCTGGGCTTACATTATTTTCAAAAGTTTTTGAAAAATTCTGTCTAGAACTGGAAGATGATGTTGAGTTAATTGGGTGTTTTATTAGTGCTATGGATACTTTTACAATAAAGCTTAAGCAGAAAGGGCTTAAGTTTATTGAAATGACGAATCTAGACGTTATTTTGTATGATAAATCCCCAATTAAGGTCATAATCTGTATTGACAAAGAAGCCAACACAGAAGATTATAAACGAATAGTGTCGATTGTAGCCAATTCGTTTGTAAATAGGTATAAAGCTGAATTAAAAGAATCCATAAATGATACTTCACTGTTTCAGGAATTTAATGAAGAACTCCAAGAAATACTGGGTCTACCAATGGAGGAAATTACCGCAGCGTGTCCTAATTGTGATTTTGAGAAAAAATGTGATTGTGTGTATTATCATTATCAAAAATAAACTGTGATAATCAGTAACTTATAATTACTATTGTGTGAAATCTAACTTTGTTTTTCAATTTCGGAATAAAGTCGACCTTCATTTTTGGGTTATTCACTTCGTTCATGAGATCGCTTCGCTAGTTTCTCCCTTTGGTCGTGAGATCGCTGCGCTAAGTTGAAAGCAATTCATCCCGATGTAGAATTTGTTTTGTCACGGCATATCATGTTAATTTGGGTTTTCCCAATCAGTTGCTGTTTTTCGTAGAGCAAAAAATAAGGTGCAAATTCTTAATCGGGATCAAAGATCGTAAAAGTACAAATTACTCACCTACTAATTGATAATAATTGTGTTCGTGAGATCGCTGCGATCTGGTTGAACCCAAAAGGGCTCACGAATACCAAGAAAAATAAAGAAGTGAGTTAATCAACTCACAACCAGATCCTGCCCCAACAATCTTTCCATTCTCCGGCATAATAATGTATGTGCTTTTAGTTCTTTACAAAATTATAGGATATGTTTTTTCCCATTTTAAG
>JARRLT010000125.1:0-5421 GCA_037386725.1 Promethearchaeota archaeon | reverse complement strand
ATCATCATCTGGTGGAGGAATCGATACCTCTGGTTTATAACTATCATCTTTAACCATTTTTGGTAATCCCTCATTTATATCCAATCAAAACTAAATTAGCATTTTAGTTTGAATTATTATTAAGTATTTTGACTATTTAAGTATTCCGACATTAATGTACATTATTTTAATATTTTTAGATCATGAGATCTTCTTCTTTTGCTCAATTCCTTAATATCTTCTTTTACTTTAAATCTCTTTGTTAGCAGAGAGTAGATTTTTTTCTGATATCATTTGAACGTTCAGGATGCTAAATATAAATCCACTCTATAATTATTTAAAAACCACGAATAAAAAATAAATTAATAAATTCTAGAATGTGAGCTGTGGGTATTTATTAGTTTCATGGTTCTGTGTCTCATTATAGAGATAATTTTAACAATCCCTGTGAGAAAGTAAACCACTGGACCTGCTACTAGACTTTTCCAAAAATTTTTGAAGCGGTGGTTTTTCATAACAACTTTTACAACGTCTTGAGTTATTCTATAATAAATTCGTTCATAGGAGTTAACAAAAAGTCTTCCAGTTGTCGTTCTTTTTAAACCATTTTCTCGAATACTTCGTAAAAAATCTACTAAAGGTTCCATAGAGGATCCCTTGAATGCTTCTGTAAAAGCGCATTTACCAAATTGACAACCCTTACAACCATCACCATCTGTTGGTCCCGGTTCTGGTTCTGGTTCTGGATGTGTAGGGTGTTCAGGATGTTCAGGATGCTCAGGATGCTCAGGATGCTCAGGCTTATCATCTTTAACCATTTTTGGTAATCCCTCATTTATATCCAATCAAAACTAAATTAGCATTTTATTTTGAATTATTATTAAGTATTTTGACTATTTAAGTATTCCGACATTAATGGTAATTTTTTCAATATTTTTAGATCAATTTATTTTAACATTTTTGTATAATGAGATATTCTATTTTTGTTCAATTCTTTAATATCTTCTTTTGTGTTAAATCTGTTTATCATTATTGAGTATATTTTTTTCCAATACTACTTAAAAGTGATACACATGAATACAACTCAATGGTATTAATCTAATGAGTGTAATTAACAACAAGAATCATATATGAATCAATAAAAACAGAAATATATAATAATCTTAATAACTGCAACTATTGAAAAGATTAAAGAAAACAATTTAATAAAATCTAACTTAACCTTTACATTCGTAAAGATTTATATTATTTACCTAACTTAGTTCCGAATTCTTTACATTTTGGAAGATCTTCATTTACTATAGGCCCTTTTGAAGTTCCGGTACCCTCAACTTTTATAGATAGACCTGGACTTGCTTTTATTAAATTCGGCATCACTTCACTTATCTGTTTCTCCATCCTTTTAACAGCCTTCTCAAAATCAGTCATTATATAGGTGTCAAATACAGCATAATCTTTTAGTTTTAGTTGAGATTTTGGAAGTTTATTGATGAATTTCTTTATCGACCTTACATGACGTCCAAAATGATTCGGAGATCCTATTACAATTAAATCATACAATTCTTCTTCATTAAGTTTTACATCTTTTACATTATTAACTATTACTTCATTCTTATCAATAGAATTGATTCCTTCTGCGATTAATTTGGCTACTTTTTCAGTATTTCCATACTTAGAATCATAAGTTATTAGAACCTTCACGATCAACCACCTTTATTAATAATTTTGTAATTAAATATTCGTAAGAACTTTTATATTTTAAATCTTTTCAAGAAATTTTTTATTATTATAAGTTACAAAAAATGAAATAAATAAGGTTTTAATGAATCTATCTGATGAAATATAGTAATTTGATCCTAAAATGCTCTGAATTGCTTCAAATGAAAAAATAAGCGATATGTTTGTTATAAATTTAAGTTCTTTTATTTTATTTTTATTTATTTGAATAAGCTTTTAGAACAAACTCCAATGCTCTTTTTCCATCATTAAAACTTGGATCAGATTGTCTATTGTCAATAATACATTCAATAAAATAATTTATTAAAGCGTGTTGAGGAATTAAATTATAATTATATTTGTTTTTTAAAATTTTTTTAAGATAAGGATCTCGCTTTAATTTCTTGGGTTTATACATATATGGCTTTTTAGATTGCATATCTATTCGTAGTGTTCCTTTCGATCCAAATATTTCTATGATTTCCATTGGCTCAGAACACCAAGTGACAGATATATTGCCAAGGATATTATTTTCAAATTGGAATATTACGCTACAATTATCTTCAGCATTCATTCTTTTACAAGAAGTATTATAACTATATCCCTCGATTTCTGTAAATTCTCCAATAAGACAACGTAATAAGTCTATACAATGTACACCTAAATCTATTAATACTCCACCCCCGGCTAATTTTGAATTGATAAACCATTTTTGATTTGACATTGCTTTATGTGTAGTATAAGGTCCATGATGACCAAAAAAATATCTCACTAAGCTTAGTTCTCCAAGACCATCAATTTCAATTAATTTCTTAATGTCTGAAGTTACAGGTAAAAATCTTTTTTGAAAAGAGCTAAAGTATATCAGATTCTTTTTAGATAAGATTTCTTCAATTTCATTCAATTCTTGTAATGAAATAGCAATAGGTTTTTCACATAGGATATGACAGTTATTTTTTAATGCCATTAATGTCATTGGTGCGTGTAAATAATTAGGAGAACATATTGAAACAGCATCTAAATTTTGTTCTTCAAACATTTCTTTCCAAGAATCCCCCCAATAAACATTTGGAATATTAAAATTATCAGCAGCCTCTCTAGCACTCCTTTCAGTTCGAGAAGCTATAGCAATTATTTCACATTTTGGATTTTTTGCATAACCTGATAAATGTACACGTCCAAATTTTCCTGCTCCTATCAAACCAACTTTAATCTTCATCTCTATTACATTTTAGTTTTGAGATAATTTAAAAATGATTTTATTAGTTTTTATAAAACTTATCTATTAAATCTATAATTTAAGGAGATTTTATATTAGAATTTTTCGGATGCGAAATTTTAGATATTTAAGTTTCTAACTAGAAAATTCACAAAAAATAGGAATTAATTGTATTAACCTTAAATTAGATTTCTAAAGAAAAATACATCTTCTTTTTGGATAAAATATCGTTCAAGACAAATTAATATAAATCTTTTAATAATATCCTCACCAATTTCTCTAGTTTCTGTTTTTTCCTCATGATTAGAATCAACATAGAAATAACTGTTATGAGTTTCAGGATGAAATTGTATTGAATAAATTGGATAAGTTTTATGTTTCATATATTGAATTATATTAATTCCATGAATAGTTTTAGTGGAAATTATATCAAAGTCTCTTAAAATATACAAATCATCAGACATAACGTAATCACTGTGATGTACATTTACTTTTATTTTAGGATGATCTATTAATTCATCTGTACTATCAAAATTAATTGAAATAATTCCTTGATTACTTAAATGTGAATGAAAATGATGTACCTGGCCTCGGAATGTATAAGCAACTAATTGATGTCCATAACAGATTCCTAAAATTGGTATGTTTTTACAATTTCGAATTATATCCATTTCAGATTTAAATGACAGTTCAAGTTCTTTATTATAATAGAATTTTGATATATAAAGGGTTGAACCAGCCAAAATAAATCCTATAGCGTTTTCGATCGAGACTTTTTTAAGATTTGTATAGTGCACAGTTTCCAAATCGATAGTAGGAAATTCAGATAAAATTATTTCTTCTAATCGCATTATTCTATCTGTTGAGGAATTCCAGGGAAAATTATCAATAAGAATTAACTTAATATCTCTATCTACAAGATCTACTTCATAATCAGATAAATCTTCAAAATATTCCACCATTGTAAATCATATTAATTTATAGATAATTATCCAATTATTTAACTAAAGTTATAATTAAAATCCTCCAAATAAACGATTAGTTAGATATTCCGATCGTGATATTAATCGCAACATTTCATCGCCATTTTGCAAGGGAATTTTTAATCCCTGTACATCAAGAGAGTTGGTGACATTAATCCCATTAAATTTGATTACCATCCCATCCTTTTCTTCATATGTAAGTTTATAATCAACTGATAAAATACCTTGAATTTGAGCCCCTCCACTAACTTTATATTTTGTTCCTTCTTGGTCTTGAACAATTCTAGAGTTGCCAAGTCTAATTACTGCGAAATTTTTTCCCTCTTGTCGTCTTCTTTCTAATTCTTTAGTTTGAAACTCCACACTTAAATCTCCTTGAATAGGTTTGGCATTTAACTTTTTATCTAATAGATTTTGAATTTTTATATCTAAGTAATCTTCGTATTTTTTTGCTTCTTGAATCCATTTAGTAACATAATATTTTGCTGTTTCTTCCTGGCCATTTCTATAGAAAAATGCTTGATTTCCATCTTTAACTGCATTATGAACATTTCTATCGTGAAAATTACCTAATTCAAATTTACCTATTTTATCTAAGTAAATTGCATGTAAAGAAGAACAGCAACATAAATATGCTAAATCAAGAACATCTTGATAATTTTGTTGAACATCAATAACACGTAACTCTACTCGATTTCTTGAAGGTGATTCATCTTTATCTTCTCCAATATTTGTGGAAGGTCCTCTAGGGCTAATATCAACTAATCGCGTTCCTCGGGAATTAGCTATTACGCTTTGGGAAAATTCATCCTTACCTGATCCTATTTTCAATCGATATCTCATTCTTCCATAATATTGCATAGGGACAAGTGCTGGTTTTTCTTCTGGAATTTCTATCTTAGCAGGTCCATTCGGTTTTAAAACAGTACTTTTATTGTATCTATTACTCATAATTCCTGTTAATTTGCCTTGATATAAAGGAGAATTTGCACTTAGAGCAATTATTTCTGGAAGAGTATTCCAAAGGTAGTTATAAACTATCTTTAAGTGTTTTGGTTTCATTATATTCCCTTTTCTTTGGACTGAAACATTGATATGAGTTCCTGTGATGGGATGAGGATCGCTTTGGATTGGATGGAGACTTTGAGCTAATATTTTAACACCTAGTTCATTTGCTGCTGTGATCAAAAGATTACGTCCTTCAATAACGGCATTTTCTATGTCTTTTGGAGGTAAAGGTAATGTTACATATTCTATTTGGGCAGGATTTGGTTCGGCATCTAAACTTCTTATTTTTATCCTGAGAGAATCAAGTAAATTATGATTACTATTAAGAATTTTCGCCGCTGTTTCCATTATCTCATCTGCAGCTTCAATAAGCGTTCCATCTTCTTTAATTATTAAAAATTCTTCTTCAATACCACATAATACTTCAAAACTTTCACAAGGATCTTTAACATTTTCTTTAGTTTGAGTATGAAACCACATTTTTTCTCAACTTCTTACAATTCTTTGAAATATAAA
>JARRLT010000124.1:0-19947 GCA_037386725.1 Promethearchaeota archaeon | reverse complement strand
GGTGGAACAATTGATGGTAATTATGCAGTAATTTCATTGAATCGACCTGATAAATTAAATGCCCTTCAAGTTAAAACATTAAAAGAGATAGTTGATGCTCTTGAAGGAATGGAATTAGATAACGACATCAGATGCGTAGTTTTAAGAGGAACTAAGGATTATACGAAAAAACCAGCATTTTCAGCGGGTGCGGATTTATCAGCTTCTTTCGGTCCAGGAGTAAAACCTAATATTCCTTTTCACATGACCCATGCAATGTATATGAGACATAAATATTATGATCTTATTGAAGAATTTAATAAACCAATTGTTGCTGCTGTTGATGGGTATGCCCTTGGAGGAGGATGTGAACTTTCTTTAGTCTGTGATATTGTTATTGCCAGTAAAAGATCATTCTTTGGATTTCCTGAAATTGCTCGAGGAATTTTCCCGGCAAATGGAGGGACTCAGCGAATGGCTCGTCATATTGGAATATCACGGACAATGAAAATGATCTATTTTGGAGAACGTTATTCTGCAGAACAAATGCATGAATGGGGTTTTGTGAGTTTTCTTGTTGAGGAAGAAAAATTCGAGGATTTTGTTCACCAAAAAGCAAAATGGTTAGGAGATGCTGCTACAACATCATTGATGATGATCAAGCGAGCTGTCAAATTTGGCACACAGGTGCCTTTGAAAATCGGTTTACAATTCGAACAACTAGGATTCGGAATCAATAGTTCGTCCAGTGATGTTCAAGAGGGAATAAAAGCCTTCTTAAGAAGAAAGGAGCCTGAATTTAAAGGGTATTAAATTTTTCTAAATCTTTTATTTTTTTGATTTGTTTTTTTAGGTTTTTTAAGGTTAAATTAATTTGAAACTGTTAATTTCAAAATTAAATTAGCCATTTGATTTGTTCAACTTTAAAATAAAAAGATTATAAAAATAAAAAATAAAAGTTTAGTTAAATGTTATTTTTGAATGCTTAGAGGTTGTTCAAATTGGCTATTATAGATTTCAGCATAAAACCCATTACGTGCGAGTAATTCTTCATGAGTCCCTTGTTCAACAATATCGCCATGACGCATTACAAGAATTAAATCTGCATTCTTAATAGTTGAAAGCCGATGTGCGATGATAAAGCTAGTACGATTTTTCATTAATTTATCCATGGCATTTTGAATTAATATTTCAGTGCGGGTATCTACTGAACTTGTCGCTTCATCAAGAATGAGAATTTTAGGATCTGCTAAAATCGCTCGAGCAATAGTTAAAAGCTGCATTTGACCTTGAGAGATGTTACTGATTTCTTCATTTATAACCATATTATATCCTTCAGGTAAGGTACGTACGAAATGATCAACATATGCAGCTTTTGCTGCTTCAATAACTTCTTCATCTGGAGCATCTTGGCGCCCATATCGGATGTTTTCCATAATGGTATCATTATAAAGCCATGTATCTTGTAAGACCATACCGAATAACTCCCGTAAATCTTTCCTTTTAAAATCTCTGATATCTTTACCATTAATAAGAATGTTACCATCTGAAATTTCATAGAATCGCATAAGAAGTTTTACGATCGTAGTTTTACCCGCCCCTGTAGGACCAACAATAGCTACTTTTCTGCCAGGTTTAGCAACCGCGGAAAAATTTTTAATTACAATTTTTTCTGGGTCGTAACCGAATCTTACATTTCTAAATTCTACTTGGTACTCATCATGATCCTCAATACTCTCAGGAGTGGGCGCTTCAGCAATTTCTTCATCTTCTTCGAGAAAATTGAAAACACGTTCCGCTGCGGCGGCAGTCTGTTGTAAAGTATTTGACATATTTCCAATTTGCGTTATAGGTTGAGTGAAAGAGCGAACATATTGAATAAATGCTTGAATGTCACCAATAGTTATAACATTTTGAATAGTAAGCCAACTGCCCAATATAGCGACTACAACATATCCCAGATTACCAATAAATATCATTATTGGCATCATTAATCCAGATAAAAATTGAGATTTCCATGCTGCTTTATAGAGAGTGTTATTATAGTTATTAAATTTTTTAATACTCTTTTCTTCACCATTATAAGCCTTTACTACAGTATGTCCACTAAATATTTCCTCTACATGACCATTTACATGCCCTAAATATGCTTGTTGCTGCTTAAAGTGTTTTTGCGATTTTTTAATTATAACTCCCATCGTAAGCATTGAAAGAGGAATAACAATTAAAGCTGCTAATGTCATGAGCCAACTAATTGTAAGCATCATTATTAATATTCCAACAACCGTTACAATCGAAGTGATAATCTGTGTTAGGTTTTGACTTAAGGTTTGATTGATTATATCCACATCATTCGTGATATGGGCAAGGACTTCACCATGTGTTTTTTTATCGAAATATTTGAGAGGCAAATGATTAAGCTTTTTAGAAATGTCTTGACGCAAACGATAAGAAAGATTTGTGGAAACTTTTGCCATAATCCATCCTTGGAGAAAACTAAAAATGCTTGAGAGGACATATAATCCAATTGTGATTAAAATGATCGTACCGATGTAGCCAAAATCAACAGAACCTGTACCAGTTATCTTAGCGATTATTCCTTCAAATAATTTGGTTGTTGCTTGTCCTAAGATCTTTGGTCCAAAGATTGTGGCTGTTGTAGAGATAATAGCAAAAATAAAAGCAATAATTACTACTATTTTATATCTCCCCATATACGCTAATAATTTACGTAAAGCTCCTGTGAAATTTTTAGGTTTATCTCCTTTCATCATAGAAGCCATTCGGCCACCCATTGGGCCTCCTCGTCTTCTTGTTGAATTTCTTTCACTAGATCTATGCATTATAATAATTCCTCCATACTATGTTGCGATAAAGCAATTTCTTTATATGTTTCACAATTTTTCATTAATTCAGAATGTGTTCCTTTACCTACAATTCTGCCTTCATCGAGTACTATAATTTGTTCAGCAGTTATGACGGTTGAAACTCTTTGGGTCACAACTATTAAATTACTTTCTCCAGTATTTTCTTTAAAAGCTTTACGTAAGGCACTTTCTGTTTTAAAGTCTAAGGCAGATAAACTATCATCTAAAATGTAAATCGGTGGTTGTTTAACTAATGCTCTTGCAATTGATAATCGTTGTTTTTGGCCTCCAGATACATTCATACCTCCTTGAGCAATCTCAATTTCCATACCCTCAGACTCAGAGTTAACAAATTGGGAAACTTGAGCAATTTCAATAGCGGAATTTAAAACATCTTCATCTGCATTTTCATTAGCAAAGTATAAGTTAGAAGCGATGGTTCCTGAAAATAATGAACTCTTTTGAGGTACATACCCTATTTTATCTCGAAGTTCATGCTGGGATACCTCTCGGATATCTTTACCATCAATAAGAATTGAACCCTTAGTTACATCATAAAATCGAAGTATTAAATTAACGAGCGTTGTTTTTCCTGCCCCTGTAGATCCAATAAGTGCTGTTGTCTGACCCGGGAGTGCTGTGAAATTAATATTCTGCAATGCATCTTCTTCTGCATTAGGATAACGAAAAGAAACATTTTTAAATTCAATCTTTCCATGAAATGGTTCTTTAAAGTAGCTTGACCATTGAGGATCTTTGATTGAACTTTTCGTATTCAGTACTTCTGAAATTCTTTTTGAAGACACTGAAGCTCGCGGTAAGATGATAAACATAAGGGAAATCATTAAAAATGACATTACAATTTGCATCGCGTATTGCATAAATGCCATCATATTTCCTACTTGCATTAATCCATTCGCGATTTGATGTGATCCAACCCAGATAATTCCAATTGTAATTCCATTTAAAAGGAGCATCATTACAGGCATAAGTATAACAATAACCCGATTGATAAACAAACTATTTTTTGTAATATCAATATTTGCTTTATCAAATCGATTCTCCTCGAAATTCTGCATATTAAATGATCTTATAACCATCATACCGGATAAATTTTCACGGGAAATAAGATTAAGTCGATCTATTAATTTCTGTATTCTCCTAAATTTTGGTAACGCTACCACAAATACTACAATTACTAAGCTAATTAGTACAGCTAAAGCAACAGCAATAATCCACCACATGGAAGATGCTAAAGCCATTGCATGAATAATTCCACCAACTCCTAAAATAGGCGCATAGAAAACCATCCGTATTGTCATCATTACCACCATTTGGATCTGAGTAATATCGTTAGTAGAACGAGTGACTAAAGATGACGTGGAAAATTGGTCAAGTTCAGCGTTAGAAAAGCTCTCTACTTTTTTAAATAAGTCTTCTCGCATATCTCGAGCCATACCTGTTGCTGTTTTTGAAGCCAGATAACTGACACCAATTATACATGCAGCAGATAATAGCGTAAGTAATAACATATAGACACTCATTCGTAGTATGTAATTGGTTTGAAGTGCGTCTGTATCCATACCAAGCTTCTCATATTCTGCTTTAACTGCTGGTATAGCCGCTTGGGTGAGTAAACTACTTGTAAAACCTTTAAAATACTGATTTATCTGATTAATAAGTGCGGTTCTATTTGCTTCAGGCATCATTCTTATATATATAAACCAGTCTGTACCAGGTGGAAAAGGAATTTTCATTTCTTCTGCTAAAGTAGCGTTATTCATCAATTTCTCTATAGTAAAAACAATTAAAAGCGGTCTAGCCATAATTGAACTCAACTTACTAATCTCCGCACTATTTAAATTATTCCGAACATAAATTGACTCATTTTGAAGCACGGGATACTTTTTCAGATGATTGTCATAACTAGGAGAACTGTTGGTGATTAATGAATAATCGTTAAGTATTATAGATTGATTGGCATCAGTCGTAAATATTAACGTTCTGTTCATCTCTTGTTCAGTAAGACCAACAGGAGCTGCATTTTCGATTCCTCCTTGCTGAATACCTACATTCACTATTCTTGAAAGATAGTCGGGTAATGCTAAATTTGCATTAGCTTGTACGAATAAAAGAACGATGGCTATAGAGATCATCGGCAAATAAGGTTTTGCGTGTTTTAAGATTTTATTCATAAATAATCCTTCTCTGTATTTTTCTTTATAAAATTTATATTTTTTCTTTTGAATTAGGCTGGTTGATTATAGCTTTTGCTTCCTCAATCAGCCTCGTTAGAATAGTTACAACTTGTTTTTGTTCATCAGTTGTTAAAGTATTTACTAATTCTTCAAGCCATTTCTGACTGGCTTGAAAACCTTTACGAAGAATCTCAATTCCATTTTCTGTCAAAACAAGTTGTTTGGCGCGACGATCATTTGGGTTTTCTGATCGTCTAATCAATTCTTGTTGTACCATTCGATCCAGTAATTGACTGGCTGCTGCGCTAGTTATACCTAAATTTACGCCAATGTGTGAGACATTACAGAATCCTTTTCTGTGGATCTGTAGTAGAGCACCTAGTTGTTGAAAACTTGAAAAGACCGCGCATTGAACTGCGCACAGTTATTTCAATCCACTTTCCTAATGTGTCTTGAATTTGATTCATCGTTATTTAAATTAATCTACCTTAATATTTAAGTTTTCTTAAATAATTTTTATATACTTAAAACTTAATCAAAGAAAGGATATGGATTGTTAATAAAGAAATGTAAATGCTTAAACTCTTAAAACTTGTATATGTTGTATATAAGATAAGAAAGAGTTTTCTTTGGATTTTATTTGAATCATAGAGATGAATTATTATAATCTATAATGAGTTGTTAATTTGAATTATTTTTTTACACTTAACTCTACTGCCCTTTTGACTTCTTTCATTGTTTTTCTATAATCCTCATCTGAAAAATCTACAGGATCTGGAATATCTATGTTAATCTCATCATCAATAAATTCTTTTATGATATAAGATTTTTCCGCCAAATTTGGGATATTTTTAAATTTTCTTTTTAATCTTTTTAAATGACGTTCTTGCATGACTAATACTAAATCCGCCTTATGTAATAAATTATCATCAACTTTTTTTCCTTGGAAGTTATTCATATCTATTCCTGTGAATTCTTTTACGAAAGAACTTCTTTTAATTCCTCAGGATAACTCGTTTCTTTTAACCATTGAGCGATTTTTTCTGCCGCTGGACTACGAGCCGTATTACCAAAACACATAAAGAGAACATTTCTAATTTTATCAACCATGATAATTCAAGGTAAAATAAATTTAGATAAGACAAAAATTTTCCTTTCTTCATTAACCTATAATATCCATTTATATTTTTTCGATAAATTATAGTAAATACTTTGAATTAATTCTAAGCTTTAAAATAAAATGATAAAAATTATTTAAAGTTAAAAATATTTAAATTTAAATTTGGATTTAAAAAAGTTTTACCATTTTTTCAAATTAAAGAAATAAGGGGAATTTTCTTTGAATTTAAAAACAGATGTATTAGTAATTGGAGGCGGTGTTGCGGGGTTAACATTCGCCATCAAATTAGCATCAAAGAAGGACAATTTAGATATTTTATTAATTACAAAAGAATTTTTAGAAGATTGTAATACATTTTTAGCTCAAGGAGGTATTGCTTGCGTTTGGAATAAAGATGATAATTTTGAGAAGCATATACAAGATACATTAACAGCGGGAGATGGTTTATGTAATGAGGAGGTAGTTCGTGAAATTATAACTCAAGCTCCTGAACGAATCAATGATTTAATAGAATGGGGTGTAGAATTTTCTAAAGATTCACAAGGGAAATACGAATTAGGACAAGAAGGGGGTCATTCTGAAAGACGGATTCTTCATGTGAATGATCTTACGGGAGAAAGTGTAGAAAAAACGTTAATACAAAAATTAAAGGAATTTCAAAATATTCGATTTCGAGAAAATTGGTGTGCCATAAATCTATATGCGAAAAATCTAAAATGTCGCGGCGCATATGTATTAGATCAAAATACCAATGAAATCTATAATATTGCCGCTAAAGTAACTGTTCTCGCAACAGGTGGAGCAGGAAAGATTTATCTTTATACCACTAATCCCGATATTGCTTCGGGAGATGGGATTGCAATGGCTTATCGTGCAGGTGCTAAAATAGCAAATATGGAATTTTATCAGTTTCATCCCACATGTTTATATCATCCCTATGCAAAATCTTTTTTAATAACAGAAGCAATGCGTGGGGAAGGAGCAATATTGAAAGATTTAAATGGAAATAGATTTATGGAAAATTATCATCCTATGAAAGAATTAGCCCCAAGAGATATTGTTTCTAGAGCGATTGATTCAGAGCTAAAGAAATCTGGGGATGATTATGTTTTATTAGATATTGCCTCTCAGAGGGATTCAGAATTTATAAAAAGTCATTTTCCTGGAGTTTATGAGCAATGTCTAAAGTTTAATATCGATATTACGAAACAACCAATTCCAGTGGTTCCTGCTGCTCATTATTGCTGTGGAGGAGTCGTAGCCAAGCTCGATGGTACAACACACGTCAAAAATTTATATGCAATTGGTGAAACCGCTTGTACAGGCCTTCATGGAGCGAATAGATTGGCAAGTAACTCATTATTAGAAGGGTTGGTATGTGGAAGTAATTGTGCTCAGAAAGTTAGCGAAATAATTGATGATTTACATATTCATAGATTTGATCCATGGGAACCTGGCCATGCGATACCTTCCACTGAAGCTGTCGTAATTACTCATAATTGGGAAGAAGTAAGGCATTTGATGCAAAATTATGTTGGTATTGTCCGTACAGATCGTCGGCTACAACGTGCAAAGAAACGAATTAATTTAATTCTTGATGAGATTGAAAGATATTATTGGGATTTCAAAATTGAAAAGGATTTAATCGAGTTAAGAAATTTGGCTACTGTCGCAAAAATCATTATAGTAAGTGCTATTTCAAGAAAAGAAAGTCGAGGGATTCATTATAATGTAGATTATCCTGATAAAGCTAAAATAGCACGACCGACAAAGTTAGAAAAACCATGGTGAATTGAAATTGGTATTCAATTACTTGTGATGTTACACACTTAGTAAATACGATTGACCGAAACCAATAAAAATAAATTTTGATCTTAATGTTAGCGCCTTATAGATTCTTTACTTTTTACTCAAAACCCGAAACAATTTGAAATTCTTTGAAAGGTTCAGAGTATTTTAATAGTTTAGGATGTTTTTCTATATAAAAAATCTCCCCAATCTTCTTCTATAAAGGAGGAATTAATTTTCACAAGCTCTTAATATTAATGAATATAAATGTAAATAAGTATATAGAAACAATAAAATAAAGAATTAGGAACTTATGCAAATAAACTTCAAGAAATTTGATGAGAATGTGGATATTAATGAAATTAGTAGCTTTTTATTTAAAGTTCAAAAAACTTCTGGTTATCTAGATAAAGATACATCAGTGATATCATTAAAAAAAGAATTAGAGGAATTAAGAAACAAATATAAATTTGTTTTATTTGAAGCTTATGAAAGTAATCGACTAATTGGATTACTTCTTCTATTTACAAACACCCCTAAATTTGGTATAATATGGGATTGGCACCCAGTTGTTTTACCGAATGGAAATAAAGACGATATTGCAATAAAACTGATAAAAGAATGTATCGCATTTGCTAAACAAAACGATATAACTCGAATTGAAGTATGTTTCACACTTCAAAAAGATAAAGAGATACAAAGATATCGCGAACATTTTAAGTTATTTAAGTCTTTAGACTTTTATCATGTAATCGAAGAAGCTGAAATGGAGTTAAATCTGAATGGAAGAAGTTTTAAAAGGATAACAATACCCCAAAATTTTGAGACTAAGTCTATAAAAGAATTTGAAATAAATGAATTATATAATACAGCATATGAGAGCATGAATAACAGCAAGGATAATATGTTCTTAGATCTAACTGAAGAACAAAAGTGGAGTGTAATAAAAAATTATTTTCAACCCTCAAAACAAATTATTCAAGACGCTTCTTTTATCCTTACCGAAGGAAATAAACCAATTGGATATTCAATCGCAAAACACTCAACATTCGAACCAAAAAAGGCTACAATCGGAGCTTTCGGAATTCTTCCGAATTTTAGAAATAAAGGATTAGGAGAAGCTCTTCTACTTTGTAGCTTAAAGAAGTTAATAGAAAATAATTTTGAAGTTGTAAACTTAGATGTTGCTCTCGAAAATAAACCTGCTTATAAATTATATTTGAAAGTAGGATTTAAAAAAACCTCTTCTACCAATATATTAGCATTAAATTGCTGATTCTAGATTATATTTTTTAAATATCTGATTTTGGTATATTTAGAGCTAATCGATATGCATATATGAGCCCGGTTATCAAATTGGCGTATTTTTTTACTTCACCACGATTTTTATAAAAAATTGGATATTCTATTAGAAACAGAACTAAATAATTTCTTAATGAGAGCGAAAGAGATTATTCGAACTTAAAGATTCAAAAAGATTTATTGATTTGCATGCAGCACCTTGAAAGAATATTTAATAACAACATTAGATAAACCTATCTTACCTTTGAGAGTTATATAACCATTACAGTTACTTGCTCTTATGATAGTATATCGGAAATCCTAATAGACAATAGAATATGTGCTTCTTCAACTTTTTGCTTCGATTTAATATATGTAAACAATTCTTTTGTTAATAACTTAGTAATAGAAATACCCAAACATTTAAATATAATTTCGTTATAATTTTCATTTACATTCTTATCAAATTTTTTACATCAAAATTCAATAAATAAAGGGTTTTATGATGAATACAAATATTTCTAAAATATATCGAAGTGAAGTAATATTTATATTAATCGGATTGATTATATTACTCCCATTTTGTTGTAAAATCTTCTATAGCCAAGATTGTATGTCTAATTCCAAATTGGACATGGGTTGAGTCGCAAACTTGGTTTGACAGTGGAAATGGAAGCATAAACAATCCATACCTTATTGAAGGCATTCAAATTGATGGATCTAATACGAAGACATGCTTTGAGATAATCAACTCAAATAAATATTTCACATTAGATACTTGTTGGTTTAGTACATCCGGCTCATCACCGCAGGCAGGACTTAAAATGGTAAATGTGAACAACTCTAAAATTATAAATTGCATAATGCTAAATAATAAAGGAAATGGCATCAATCTAACCTCTTGTAATAACATAAATATCACAAATACGGCTATTAGATATAATGAAGGCAATGGTATTTCGTTTAAAAATGTCAATGATATAACCTTATATATTAATACCATTTCAGGTAATCTGGCTGACGGAATCTATTGTGAGAATTCAGGTAATATAACTCTACTAGATAATTATATTGATTCGAATGGTAATAGGGGCGCTAATTTTAATTTCGTGAGTCAAATATATATATTAGAAAACCATATTCAAGGAAATACCTTAAATGGCATTATGATGCAATTAGTTAATGACAGTTTGATCTGTGGAAATAAAGTCAAGTATAATCATGATGATGGATTAATCTTTGGTGGTGTTAATAATGAAATAATCAATAATACATTTAATTATAATTTCGGAAATGGAATAACTAGTCGTTATTATATTTTAATGGATTCTTGCCATGATAATACTTTTCAGAACAATGAAATGATAGGTAATGCTCAATCGGGAATGGAACTGATGGTAAGCACTGATAATATTATTATTGAGAATACTATAAATGATAACGCACTTGTTGGATTAGATTTTGGATACGCAGACAATAACAACGTGACAGCTAATATTATTAATAATAATGAAGGAAATTTTGGGATTTACCTTGATAACAGTGATAATAATACGATTGCAGAAAACCAAATAATGGGACAAAAAGGTACTATTTACCAAGGATCTTGTAGCGGAAATATCATTATAAATAATATCTATGAAATTCTAAGTAATTTCCTTATAGAAATATCAGATCAAATATTCACCACTAATTCTTTTAATATTACATTCTTTATACATGACGATAACAATGTTGGGATTACGTTAGATTCAATTGAGATGGAATGGAACGGAACCGATGTTTCCTCTGCGGTAATTAACATCGGATCTGGACTTTATTTTATAGCATTAACACCAATTACCGTTTCGCCTGGAGATGATCCTATCCTTTTAAATATGACTGTGAGTGCTGATGGATATGTTGTAAAACACTTCGAAGTAAATCTAGCAGTAGATCCCGAAACTCTAATAAAAAATACTCCTCAAAATCCTAGCCAGCCAACGATTCCGGGATATAATCTAATAGTACTATTTACGTTGCTTTCTTGGGTTTCTTTAATTAAAATTTTAGAAAGACCGTGATTAGAGAATTATTTATTGTTTAAATTAAAATAATTGATCCGCTCATCGTATTAAATTAAATTGTGTATAGGATTAAATTCCAGGTTAAAAAGAAAATCCTACAACCAAATTAGAGGATTTAATTGACTTCTTTCTCATTTTAAAATTTATATATATTTAAATTTCTAAACATACTATTAAAACAAAATTAAATGTTTTAACAAATAAATAAATAGATTTCGTGTTGGATTTTGAATATCGGAAAAAGAATAAGACTTGAGAGAATCATTAACAGAAAGACCAAAAAAACAGTAATTATTCCTATGGATCATGGATTGACTCTTGGGACAATAAAAGGCTTAGAAAATATGGCTGATATTGTTGATCAAGTTGGACAAGGAGGAGCAAATGCTGTACTTATGCACTCTGGTATGGTGGGTGCTGGTCATAGACAACATGGATCTGATATAGGATTAATTATTCATCTTTCTGGTGCTACATCCCTTGCACTCGATCCTAATAAAAAGGTCCTAGTGTGTTCAGTTGAAAGAGCTCTTAAAATGGGTGCTGATGCGTGTTCAATTCATATTAATATTGGAGCAAATGATGAACCCGATATGTTAAAAGATGCTATGAGTGTAGTTGAATCTTGCCGTGAATGGGGTGTACCTCTAATAGCAATGATGTATCCAAGAGGGAAAAAGATCAAAGATGAGAATGATCCAGAGGTTGTTAATATTGCGGTGAGAGTGGGAGCTGAATTAGGCGCTGATATTGTCAAAACAAATTATACTGGGAATATTGAGAGTTTTGAACAGATTGTTAAAGGTGTTGATATTCCAGTAATTATTGCAGGTGGACCCAAGATGGAAACTGTAAATGATCTACTTCAATTAGTTTATGATTCTATAGAAGCAGGAGGATCTGGAGTGGCTTTTGGTAGAAATGTCTTTCAATATAAAGACCCTCAAAATTTAGTAAAAGCATTATGTGCTCTTGTTCAAGATAAGTATGAAGTCCAAGAAGTTATAAAGAAGTTTAACTTAAAATAAATAAGATTATCAAATTAACCTAAAATAATGAGTGAAAGAAAAAGAATCACATATTCTTATTTAGTTAAACGCGCTCTATGGATTGTGATCCAAATTACAATAATTTTAGTTTTAATCTTCTATGCAAAAGAAATATTTGTTCTAATTAGACAATTATATGGATTTTAACTTATAGGCTTAAAATAATGTTTTTATTAACACACATAGCAGTTCCATTAACTATCTTTGAATTCCCATACATAAAGAAGAAATTTTCTTTCAATAGATTTGCTCTAATTTTAGGTTCCATCTTTCCAGACTTAATTGATAAAACTTTTATGTTTTTAGGTTTAGAGTCAGGAAGAGGAATATCGCACTCTCTTATATTCAACTTTCTTTTATTCATTTCTGTTGTATTAATTTTTAAAAAGAAATCAATATATCTCCCATTTGTTATTGGAATTAGCTTTCATTTAATTTTAGATATGCCAGAATTACCTTTATTTTATCCTTTTGTTATTTACAATTTCCCTATTCTCAAAGATCCATTATTATTTTATATACATAGATTATTTACTTATCCCCCAGTGATAATTACCGAGTCATTAAGTCTCGTTGCTTTAATTATCATTAGTATTAAAAATCATTTGTTTAACTGGACTAATTTTAAAATTTATATTTTTAAAACTCATAAGCAAAATGATGAAAATTCTTCAAAGGGTGTTATTGTTAAACCTATTAACAAACAAGATTCAAATTAATTTTACTTTTTAAATAAGAGTTTAAATTTTTTAATGCATTAAAAATTAAGATATAATAGGGATTGAAAACATGGATTATAAATTAAAAATTATTATCGATCTATTATTGTTTCGAAGGATGTCGCTATTGAAAGGAAAGAAGGCAGTGATTTTGTTGGATCTATAATAGATAATCGATTATTTGAACAACTTTTAAGGCTTAAAGAAACTTATTCTAATCCAATATTAATCCTTGAGGGTTTAAATGATAATGTTTTTGAAAACACCGGAATGAATATAAAATCGATTTATGGTGCTCTCACTTTCATATCCTATAAATTAGGAATTTCAGTTATACCAACACGAAATCTTGAGGATACTCTCATCGTGATAGAAAGGATTGCATATGGCGAACAAGTAAAAGATGATATGCCTGTTTTCTCAAGAAGGGCCCCTAAATCTATGAATATCTTTGAAAGAAGATGTTACATAATCGAAGGATTGTTAGATATAGGGCCTAAAAAGGCTAAATCATTAATTAAATATTTTCAGACTCCTTTTAGAGTTTTTGAAGCTATTAAATTCACAGAAATAGAATATACTCGAACTGGAAGTCCAAAAGGAATCAAAGGACCTTTGGATTCTATAAAAGGGTTTGGATGGAAATTTTTAGAAAAAAATAAAAAGTTATTGTTTAAAATAGGATTTGATGAAAATAAAGCTGAGACTAAAAAGGACAATAAAAAATCCTCATTAGAATCGTACTTATAGGATTCTAAGAAATGAATTATAAAAATAATTTAATTCATTTATTTTTAATTTTTAAAAAGAATAAAATCATATTTATTATGCCCGCTACAATACCTCCATAGAATCCTGATTCTGCCCACCAATAAAACTCTGAATAATATATTCCAAAAGCAGCAATTCCAATTATTGCAAAAAGGATTATAATTAATGCGCTAACTAATCCTAATTTATCAAAATTTTTATCAATAATTTTGTTTGGCAAGAGATCATTTACAGCAAAAAAGATTTGGAGTAATAGAAAGATTATAATTATAATCTGGGCAATTAAATCGGCAGTAGTCCAATATTCACAACCAAATAAACATGAATATCTGTTTCCAGCGTATGGTCCTGTCAAATAAAATCCTGCGAAAGGACCAATTAAAACCATAATTAGTCCAATTATACCTATTACCAAAATTATCACAGAAAAAGGATTAATTTTTCTCTCTGTTGACAAATTATACCATCCTTGATTAGAATAGAATTTTTTATAAAATATATTGTGTGATTTAATTATATAAATTTAAATTCAATCCTAAACATTTATTTGTTTATTCCTTAGTTATTTTGTTTTCTATAACTTCTTACTTTAGATTAGAAATTTGAACTCTTTTTCAAATCATTATGATAAGAACTTTTTAATCCAATCACTCAAGCCCCGTAAACTTCTTACTAATAGACCATAATTTCTCTCGGGCTTCAATATCATAAGCTTGCTTAATTGCTTTAGATTCTTCCATTACATCAAAATATTTCCCAGTAATTCCATTCAAATCGGGTGAAGTTGCTAAATATACTTCTGCTTTAGCGCCACTCTCAGCACTCCCCATTGGAGTTATTCCTGCTTCTAATACCATTTTTGTATCTAAATAAGTCCCTGGATGAAGGGCATTTACTGTAATACCGGAATCTTTTATCTTTTCTGCAAGTGTGAAGGTAAACATGATTAATGCGAGTTTACTTTTTCGGTATGCTTGATGCGGATCAAAATTTTTTTCAAACATAATATCTTTAAAATCGATGGGATGTTGACCAATTGACGCCACATTTACAATTCTGGAGGGAGAAGCTTTCTTTAACGCAGGAATTAAAAGATGGGAGAGAAGAAAGGGAGCAAGATAATTCACAGTAAATCTTAATTCATAACCATCCTCACTTATTTTACGTTCACCAGTCAAACCGATTCCCGCATTATTAATGAGCACATCTAAATCTTGATGTTTTTCTAGTAATTCTGTTACCAGTTGTCTAACATTTTTAAGAGCATTAAAATCAGCAATGAATCCTTCCACATCGGGATTCCCTGATTTTGATTTTATCTCTTTTATTACATTTGAGAGCTTTTGAGGATCCCTCCCATGAATCAATACATGAGCTCCTTTTTCTGCTAGCATGGTTGCCGTAAGCTTACCAATTCCGTCGGTCGAACCTGTAATGAGTATTTTCATGCTATTGATTGATTTCATAGAATAAAAAACAGGAAGCGCTTATATATAGATTTTCTTTTATTTTTATAGAAATGTTTAACTGTTTAATTGTTCCTATTAAAAAAACTTATATCCATTCTATTGAATTCTTTTAAGAGTATTTAAGCATTATTGTTACTTAATTACCAGACTTCAATTAAAAAGAATTCTAAATTTTCATCTTAGAGTCTATAAAATGATCTATATTTCTATTTAACCTCGAATAAATACTTATTTGCAGCCCGTTTATTATTAATATAGTAAGTCCTATTATATAAAAAATAAAACCAGAGGAGTAACCAGAGTTTAGACAAAAAATCTCTGGAATGTGGATTAATCTATTTTTTTCAAAGAAATCTTAGCAACGATGATAATTAGACCAATAAAGTATGTAAAATAAATAAAATACAGAAGCAAAGAATTTAAGATAATTACATCTTGAACAAAGAGGAAACGAAAAACAGAACCTCCATTAAGATATGCAAATTCCTGGTAAGAAAATGGTAGCAAAAATGAATATAAAAGTATGATAATACCAATTATTTCTGTTACAATGGAAAGAAAAGTATGCTTTTTTCTTATAAATAATTTAAAATTTAAATTTTTTCCCCATTTTCCTTCATGGTCAATCGGCTTACTTAATGAAATTATCCCTAAAAAGTCCAGTATTAACCAACCAATTAGAATAATTAGAAGATGGTTTGGATCCTCCATCAATATATCTCTCATAAACTCAATTTTAAATGTTCGAATAAAAAATGGTCAATACAAACTTAAATTTATATCGATCAGATTTTGGTTATTAAAGAGTTAACCAACAAGAAAATTATTTTAAAATAAAAAAGATAGAATTATAAAATATTTTTATAACGACGTAAGGCATTTTGGATTATGAATAGTTGTATATTACGAGCTCCACCGATAACTTCTTCAATTTTGCTTGTGTCCATAAGCTCATCTATTGGAGTATTATCTGTTACAGAAACCCCCCCAGCTTGTTGCTGGACTTCGTAGCATACTTCATGAGTGAGTTTTGAAACATAATATTTACCTTGTGAAGAAACACCAGCAACCCATTTCTCAGCTTCTTTATTCACTTTGTCGGCAAATAAAACTTTATCGTCATAAATGGTAGCTGCTTGTAATGCCAATGAGGTTGCTGCAGTACATTTACTCAATAATTCAGCTAGTCCAAATCCAACACCTTCAAATTTAATAACTTCTCGTCCGAATTGTTTTCGTAAATTAGTGTAAATTATTCCATATATTAAACCCGCCCAACAGATTCCTATTCCACTTCCCATAATCCCTAAACGTTCTGGAACTAAACCTTCAAACAATCTCACATATCCATCTCCATTATCAGCCAAAATATATTCTTTTGGAATTTTCACATCGTTGAAAAGAGTGTGGGCAATATGAACACGAGGTACGGAAGAGATTTTTAACCGATTAGTTTCTACTCCAAAATCTTTAGATATCATAGTTTGAACCATTGTTTCTCGAGGATGTTCTGGATCATAAACACCATATGTACAGAAATAATCAGCCTTGGGTCCATTCGTCGTAAACACTTTTTCGCCATTATATATTATATTTCCATCATCTGTTTTTTTACATACTGTCTTCATGTTTACAGCATCAGAACCTTGATTTGGTTCGGTTATACCGATACATCCAATCGCTTTTCCAGATAAAAGCTCATCTTGAACTTTTTTAATGGTATCCCCCGTTCCACCATGTTTATAATAATGGAAAGTTGGATTTCCGCAGAGAATACCACTTGCTAATCTTGCAAGTTCTAATTGTGGGTCTAATAATGATATATGAGTAGCTAATAAAATTTCCTTTACCATACCATATGGTTTAAAATCCTTCCATAAGTTAATTCTTTGCATGTAACCTTTCTTGCCTAATTCTGGAAATAAATCATATACATCTTTAGTTTTATCAATCTTGGGATCAAGTTCCAAGCAAAATTCTTGGAGTTCATTACAAAATTCTTTTTCTTCCTCATTAAGCATTGGAAAAACATTATCATTAAAGATTTTGAATACATTCTCTAATGACATCTTTTCCAAAATCTGGTCATCAATAATTTTTTCTTGAAATTTACTCATTTTTATCCATTAAATTAAGTTTTTATTTTTTGAAGAAACAAAATTAATTAGAATAAATTGTAGATTGTAATTAAAGTTTTAAAATTAAATTAAAGGATATGAATATACAGTGATTTTCAGAAAGTAATTCAATTCAGTACAACTGAGTAGATGATTCTTTATTTAGCTTTTATTTAATTCAAACTTAAAAAGCGTTAGTAGAAGAATGATTAATTAAGAGTTTTTATAAATTCATAAGTACCTTATAATCTTCAGAGGATATAATAAATGGCCATCATTTAATTGAATTGTGATACGGAATAAGTTGGATATATATTTAGTCATTAAGAAACGTGAAGAATGTATACCGATTTTTTCAGTATACAAATAGAAGTTTTAGGAAACTATTTATAAAAGAAATTTTGATTGAAAGAAATATGCTGGTTTGAAGAGTTTTAAAATTATTTAACTCTTTTTTTCAAAAATTCTTCCTAGTATGGCAATAAAGGAGGTAATTAATAAAATTATAGCACCTACATAAATTAAAAATTCTATTGTTCCTCCAAGAGTTAATATAGAGCTTCCTGTAATGCCCCCAAGTCCAAAAGCAATAATTCCAGTTAGCTGGAGCCAAATTATAATCGATTGTTTATTTGGTTTGTGTTCATGAATGTGCGAATGCCATTCAAATGTAAATCCTTGACCTCTAATCATTGAAACATTAAGATGTTTATGCTTATGAGATGAGTTGTTTCCAAAAATCCCTAATTTTAACTGCGATTCGATTTGTAGAATAGCCACATTCCGTGCAGGTTCCATTAGCGATTCCCCCATACCCACAATTGCAAATAATAACAGAACAGCAAACCACCAGAAGAATTGATTGTATCCGAAGACACCAAATCCTTTTAAGAGCAAACTAATGAAAATTGGTGTCCAAGACCCAAACTTGTCTACTAAACGTCCTGTGAATATTTGTGATAAACCGAATACAGCCTCACCCGTGAAGAATATCAATGAAATCTGAGGTTTGGTTATACTATGCGATGCTAAAACCAAAGCTAAATTTGATGTATAGATACCGTGTGAGAAGTCATATAATGCATAGATTAAAAATAACAACGTGAAAGGTAAGAATTTGAAAATTTTTATTATGTTTTTCATGTGGACATGAGGTAACTCGATTTTATCAAACTTAAATAATTTTAATTTATTCTTTTGATTGTAGTTAGCGAATGCGATGATGAGAGGTGCGATCGAAACTAGTATTCCCATTAACGTTAAAGCTTGAAAAGCCGAAAAGTAAGGAATTTGAGTGAAAGGCATAATTAATTCCTCCAAAAATCCAGCGAGACCTTGTCCAAACGCAGTTCCTACAAAAATACTTCCAGATATGACGCCAACTACTTCTCCTTTGTTTTTTTCATAGTTCCGGTCAGCAAAATTTAAAATCCCTACGATCACCAAACCAAACCCTAATCCTTCAAAGAATCGCGCTGTTAAGAGAATTGGTAAAAATGGAATACTCATAATAATTAAACTCAGGATCCATAGAAATGTAGTGACTATAAATTCCGAATTCCTTTTTTCGCACAATTTCGAAAATACGCCAATACCTAAGATTTGCCCCGCAGCATACATTGCCGAAGTAAGAGACACTAAATTCTCTCCCCCTCCCAAATCAATTATCTGAAAAGGTAATAAAAGTCTAGCTACACCCAAGCAAAATGAAATTAAGAGGAGTTGTATAAAACTAAGAAATACTTTTTTCTCTTCAAACAGCACTACTTTCACTTTTTTGGATCTCCGAATAATAACTCAGACATTGATTAAAGTATTAGATATTAAATAATAATTAAATTAGCTTTTTTATAAATTCAAAATAGAAGAATTAAATATATAAAAAAATAAATTCATAAATATCTGATAGATTTTTAGGGGATATAATAAATGGTTCTAACTTTTGTTGAATGGAGTGTTTTAATAATAACCATTGTTTTTGGGGTCTTAGTAGTCCTTATAATAATTCAATCTATCCTACGTAAAAGAAAAGCATGGGCTTTTCTCTTAAGTCTTATCTTTGGATTGTCTGCGGGTCTTTCAGCTATATTTAGTGTTTTATTTTTTTCAGATAATGCCATTGCCCAAAGTTTTTTTCAATCCTTACACCTAAATCTGTATGGATTTCACTTTTTCTTCTTTTTTATTTTTTTCAGATAATTGATTTGGGAGGGGGAGAGAATTTAGTTTCTCTTACTTCGGCAATGTATGCTGCGGGGCAAATCTTAGGCATTGGCGTATTTTCGAAATTGTGCGAAAAAAGGAAGTCGGAATTCATAATCTCTACATTTCTATGGATCCTAAGTTTAATTATTATGAGTATTCCATTTTTACCAATCCTCTTAATAGCGCGATTCTTTGAAGGATTAGGGTTTGGTTTGGTGATAGTAGGTATTTTAAATTTTGCCGACCAGAACTATGAAGAAAACAAAGGAGAGGTGGTTGGCGTCATATCTGGAAGTATTTTTGTAGGAACCGCGTTTG
>JARRLT010000123.1:0-10162 GCA_037386725.1 Promethearchaeota archaeon | reverse complement strand
TTGAAAATTGTCAATCTAAATCCAAATCAGTATATGAACCGAGAAATTGATGAATCTTTAAGTGGAGGTGAACGTAAACGAATAGAATTAGCAGCAACCATAGCAATGCGTCCAAAATTGGTTATTCTTGATGAACCAGATGCAGGATTAGATATGATTGTCATAGAAGATTTTCTAAATATCTTTAATAAAGTTAAAGAACTCAAGATGACAATTTTATTAATTACCCATCGCGAAGATATTGGGATGGTTGCAGATTATGGAACGCTTGTTTGGGAAGGAAAAAGCCTTATTACGGATAAATTCGGCGAAGTTATGTTACGTTATTGCGCCAAAGCAGGATTGAAAGAGTTTTGTAAGAGAACCCTTTTCGAAAATTCAGATGTTTGTTTTGATGAAGAATACATAGAAAAAATATTTCGAGAGGAAGGGAATAATAATGACTAATACAGAATATCCTAATGAAATTCTTCAAAGTCTTGAAGACTATGAAATTGATATCAATGATTTTATTCCGGGGCACGGAAGCGGTGCTAAGCTTTTGTTGAACTTCAATAAAGTAGAAGGAGTGGAAGAAGTTGAAGGAGTCAAACTTAAAAGTCGTGAAATAGAAAATGGAATAATTGCAGATATTATTGTGACTGAAGGATCAATAATAGAAGATCCTGTCCATCTCTGTTTTGGAGTTAATAAACAAACCGGAATTCAAGAAATTTTTCCTAGAATAATTGTTGAAGATAATTCAGAGGTAACAATTCAAGCTCATTGTAGTTTCCCCAAAGCAAATGGTTTGATCCATAAAATGTTTGGACATTTTTACATTGGTGAGAATTGTAAATTTGCTTATAATGAAACACATTATCACGGAGAAAATAGTGGAGCTCTAGTTGCTCCCGTAAGTTATATGTATATTGGGGAAAATAGTACTTTTGAAAATAGTTTCACTTTAACCAGGGGTACTCCCGGAAAAGTAAAGATTATGCTTGATATTTATGCTATGAAAAACAGTGTGATTAAAAGTAATATCAAGGCTTTCGGAAAATCGAAAAAAGATTCAATTCGAATTCGGGATGCGATATTTTTAGAGGGGGAAAATGCCAGAAGTGTTTTAAAAATGAAAGCGGCTGCTAAGGATGGTGGTGAGGTTTTAATGTATGGAATAACTGAAGGTAATGCCCCAAGATGTAATGGTCATGTAGAATGCCAGGAAATTGTATTAGGAAAAGGTTCAATTTGTAGAGCGAGACCATTTATTAGAGCGATTGATCCAACCTCCACTGTTTCACACGAAGCCTCATTAGGGAGATTTCCTCAGAAATGGCTGGATGAAATTCAAGCAAAAGGTCTTTCAGAAGAGGAGGCTACAGATATTCTCATACAAGCAATGTTAAGAGAAGGTTAAATATCATTATTTAAATCATTATTAAGAAAATATTGAAATAATTAATTATAGGAAAATTAAAAATTAGAAATTTTCTAGTCCTTTCTTCTATTATTTTAGTAGTATTTGATTTTGCTTTATTTTGAAGCAGTATCATAAGCAATTCCATCGATTTGTACTTGTAAACCCTCAGGACCTCCACGATGTGCAAATTCGGTCGAAATTGTTTTTCGGGCGGGATACTTTCCTTTAAACCGTTCCTTAAACACTTTTTCCATAATAGGTATATTCCATACATCTCGCATTAAAACGGTTACTTGAACAATTGATTCTAATGTTAAATTAAATTCTTTAAGTCGCCGTTCCATATCATCTAATGCACCTTCTACTTGCTCTTGTATTGTTCCTCCAACATTCCCAACACAAAATGTTAAAAAAATATAATTACCCGCTTTCACGACACCCGAGAAGGCATATTCTTCATTAATATTCTTTCTGATAATTTCTCTCATTTTATTTTGGATCAATAAAAATGAAAATATAAAAATTATGATACCAGATTTTTTCTTGATTAAAATTATATGAAAATTATGGATTTAAAAAAGATCAAAATCAATATATAACCTTAGTGTAATTAAGGAGTAATATTTAATTATAACGGTTAAATTTATTTTCTGTATTAAAAAATTTAATTTATAAATCAAAGGTAAAAATATTCTAAAAAATAAGGAATTGAGATAATATGGTTAAAATTGGAGATAAGGCGCCGTTGTTTGCATTAGAGTCCTATAATTCTGGTATGATTGATCTAAGTAAAGAGATTGGACAACAAAAAATTGTGTTGATTTTTTCAAGGTATTTCGGGTGTCCAATTTGTCAAGTAGATCTAAGACACTTGTTAAATAGAGTAGGAGAATTAAGAGAAAAAGGGGCTAAAGTAATTTATATTACACAATCTGGTAAAAAAATCGCTAATGACTATATTAAATCTAAAAATATTGACTTTCCTGTCGTATTCAGTTCTAAGGATGAATTATATGATCAATATGGACTTGGTATAATGAATCCAGAAGCAGTAGTTCAATTGAAAAGCAAATTAAAAGAAGCTATGGAACTTGGAATTAAACATGGAGAATATGAAGGATGGGAAAAGCAAGGACCTTTGGCATGTTGTTGGGTTAATCTATAATCGTTTTCGTAGGGGTAGATTTATAGAATCACAATATTCTATTCAAGCATAATAACAATCTTTATTACGTGGTTATTTTATTAGATATTAAGAAAAAAGGATTATTATTGCTTATGAGTTTCTTTCTGACTATTTTGGGTTGAAAATAGAATTATTATCAATATTTTTCAATTTGCATTAGGGCTCTTTTAACTCATCATTATACACAAAAGTATAAAGTTAAGGTGTATTTTTTGGACAAAATTTTAAACAAAAGCCTTAAATAGATAAAACTCCTATTTAATCCTTAATGATAGCAAGAATCTGGCATGGTTGGACATCATTTGAAAATGCTCCAATCTATGAAGATTTACTTAGAAGTGAAGTATTTCCCTCCATTGAAGATAAAAACATAAAGGGATATAAAAAAATAAGTCTCTTAAGACGTGATTTGGATAAAGAAGTTGAATTTATTACAATAATGATATTTGATAGTTTGGATGCCGCGAAAGAATTTGTTGGAGAGGATTATAAGCAGTCCTATGTTCCTCAAAAAGCGCAAGAGGTTCTTTTAAGACACGACAAAACTTCACAACATTATAAGATTGTTAATGAATTCTTTTATGATTAAAAGATAATTTCTTTATTCATCATCCTCAAGCTACTAAAATTAATCGGTTAGGATAATCAATTCATTTTATATTCCAAGTTTTTATGAAAAAATAAATTCTAAAGTTTTACCTTATAAAGACAATAAAGAGACAATAAAAAGTCTTATTATTTAATTTTAGATTTTTATTAGGTTCTATTTTGGTGATTTAAAGATCTTTCCTTCCGAATTTAATCTTAGGTTAATTAATTAGTAATATTTAATTATAAAGGTTAAAATATTTTTATCTTAAAAATTTCAATTTATATAAAAAAGAAAAAATGTTCTCTTAAATGATTTAAGATAATAAAAGGTGTAAATTTTGAAAGAAAACACCAAGTATAATAATTATAGATTCATTGGAAGGATTAATGTTGACGAAATTCAACCATGGTTTGATTTTGATAGAGGGAAACCTTGGGATGAGGGAGAGGTACCTTGGTCTTTAGAGAATAAAGTAAGAAGAGAAATTTTAATTAAACTCGCAAATCATGGACCCCAAACATTTGATGAAATTCATAAAAGGATTAATTTCTCCCCTAAACCTTTAGTTGTTACTCAAGAGGAACATAGGACTAAAATAAGCTATCGATGGAGTAAAACTGTGGTTGAAAACCATTTAATGAATCTTGAATGGTATAATCTAATTAAGAAACGAGAAAACGATGGGAAATATGAAATTACGTTTCCAGTCCTTTCTATGGAAAAATTGGAAAACATCGAAAAATATATTGATATATTTGCATCTAAATGGGTTCAAATAATAAAAGAAACAAATGATGAAGTCACTAATAATTTTAAAGAGATAAATAAGGATAATTCTTCTTTATATCAGATACTCATGGAAAAAACGATAGAAAAAATGTACCAGATATTAAAAAAAGAGAGTCTCCTTCCCGAAGAACCAAATATTAGAGCTCTCTGGGCCGAACAACTTAGAAAAATCAAATTTGAAAAATGGTTAGAAAAAAATTTCTAAATTTACTTAAAATCAAAAAAATAAATTATATTGTCAGTTTTATGTTTTATCGGAGATGAAGCTCTCCTTGACATATATTGTCTAAACCTCCTTTAGAAAACACAGGATAATAGCTTCTACCAGTATAATGGAATTCACTGCATTATTATTCTGAAACTGTTAAAAGGTTATCAATTAATAAAGAATAGAAATTGGTGTATACATGTGGTAGAACATCCTATTAACAAAAAGATATTTAATATCAGTTTATTTGAACTATTAGAAGCAATTTTACAGTTGCTCTCTTTTTATATGCATACCAAGTTAATACGAAGTGAATCTTCATATAATACATTTAGAATCAATATGTGTGACCATATTAAACAAAAAGTTAATTTTAATGGTGATTAATATAAGAACATTTGTAACTATCGCGGGAAAAAAGTATTATCTTGAAAAAATAAAGAACAAAATAGTACTCAATTTATCAGATAAACAAATTTCTGATATTAAAGATATAAATGGGTTAGACCGCTTATCAAATATTAATATTCTTAATTTAAGTAAAAATAGAATACAAAAATTGGAAACTCTTGAAAATTTAACCGAATTAGAAGTATTAAACTTATATGATAATCAAATTGAAAAAATTGAAAACCTTGAAAATTCTATAGGAATAAAAAAGTTAAATCTTCAATGGAACCTCCTTAAAAAAATTTCAGGTTTAGAAAAGATAAGCAATTTGAATTGGTTAAATTTGCAAAATAATAAATTTGATTCAATTCAAGGATTACAGAATTTAAAACAGCTAAAAATTTTACAATTACAACACAATCTAATTGAGGATTTAAAAGGAATTGATAGCCTTTCATCTTTAACTGAATTATATCTTTCTGATAACGAAATAACAAAGATTCCTAATCTCAATAAAAATAATCGATTACAAATTTTAGACTTCTCTGAAAATAAAATTTTGAAAATAGGTGGATTGGAATCTTTAGCTTGCTTAATAATATTACGCCTTTCATCAAATAAGATTGAAACAATTGAAGGTTTAAAAGATAATAAAAAATTACAAGAATTATATCTAAATAATAATAAGATACGAGAAATTAACGGATTAGAGCATCAAATTAAGTTAAAAATATTAGATCTTTCTTTAAATAAAATTAAAGAAATAAAAGGCCTAGAAAACTTAAATTCCTTAAAATCGCTTAATTTAAATGGAAATAATATACGGAAGATTATTAATTTAGATTCAATTTCTCACTTAAAGGAACTTTATTTAAATGGAAATAATATACAAATCCTTACTCAATTACAAAATCTAAAAGATCTTAAGAAGTTATATATTAATGATAACCATATAAAGTCTGCGTCAATTTTATATGTTCTTTGTAATTTAGAAGAGTTGAGTCTAAGAGGAAATAAAATTAATGATATCAATAGATTATGGAATTTAAAGCGATTAAAGTATTTGAATCTCGCAGGAAATCCTATATTCGAAAAAATCAAAAAACGTTATAAAAAAATTCATAGTGCTTATGATGAAATATTGGACATCAATGATTTTCTAAAAGAACTTCCAAATATAATAAAGGATCAGAAAAAAATTTCCTAATTCTTTTTTCGATTAATCTTATTTATTATTTTAAATTGAGAATCACTTCTCTTAAACACAGTTAAATTTTAAAATTAACAATAGAAAAACCGTAAAGTCAGAGTTCAATAGTGTTAAATATTTTATTTTGGAAAGTCTTTTAATTAATTAAATTTATTAAATCATCGAAATATTGTATGATGAAATTAGTATTATATTAAGGAGATCTGAGACCAATGAATAATAATGATATAGATATTTATAAAAAATTACGCCTACATCTTGATAACCAACCAATTGGATATCCAGAAACTGAATCAGGTGTAGAAATTCGCATCTTAAAACATCTTTTCACCCCAGAACAGGCCCAAATTGCTTTAACTTTAGGATTTTACCCCGAAAAAATTAAAAAGATACATAGAAAGCTGAAAAACTATAACTCACAAGAGTTAGTAGATAAATTAGATGAAATGTATCTCAAAGGATTGATAAATCGAGGGGTTCGACATGAAAAAGGAGAGCAAGTAAAATATTACGCTTTAGCTCCCCTTGCAATTGGTATGTACGAATATCAGTTAAAAAAGTTAACACCTGAATTTTTTGAAGATGTGGAAGACTATTTTGATGAAGCATTTATTGATGAATTTAACCGAACAAAAATTCCACAGCTTAGGACGATTCCAATAGAACAAACAGTGGAACATGAACAAAGTATCGCTTCTTATGATGATTTACGTCACGTAATTGAAACAATAGGAGGACCAATTGCCGTTGCGGAATGCATTTGCAGAATAGGTAAAGATTTAGTTGGAGATCCATGTAAAAGAACAGATTTGCGCGAATCTTGTTTCTCATTTCGCAGCGCAGCTAAACTTTATATTGAGAAAGGACTTGGAAGGGAAATAAGTAAAGAGGAGGCTCTTAGAATATTGGGAAAGGCCCAGGATGATGGATTGGTTCTCCAGCCTAGCAATTCTCTACGCCCAATGAATATTTGTACTTGTTGTGGGTGCTGTTGTGGTGTTTTATCCCACCAAAAGAAACTTGGACAGCCCGCTCAATTTTTTGCATCTAATTATTATGCCCAAGTTGATGTAGATGAGTGTATTGGTTGCGGTATTTGTGAGGAACGTTGTAATATGGATGCGGTTCATATGGAAGACGCTATTGCTGTAGTAGATCTTGCTCGTTGTATTGGTTGTGGAGTGTGCGTTCCAACATGTACTTCGGAGGCTATAAAATTAGTTCAAAAAAAGGAAAGCCTCGTTCCACCTAAGAGCACTGTTGACACCTACTTAGCGATAATGGATAAAAAAGCGGAATTAGCGAGAACACAGAAGGAATAAGTTAATGGGTTGGGTTAGCATTATTTTTTAAAATCCTAATTTTTATGATTCATCTTTCCCTATCTAGTTTAAACTCATTTTTAAATGTTCATTTTCCTCAATTTATCTGAATTTTAAAATGAAACTAAAATAATCCTCCAATAGATAAATTAAGAAAGATTTCAGAAAAAGTTCAGATTATTGATAAAAAATAAAGGAGAATAGATTTAGATTTTACAATCAAGATCTAAGCCGCAATTACAATCTTTGCAGGACATATCGAACGGAAGGACGAAATCTTTAACCACCTCGGTGATTATATCCATATGAACTGAAATAACGTTTTGATTATTTCGGAAATGCCTATTGATTATTTTATCCAGGTGATCAAGGCGTGAATTCGCGATTAATACACTTAAGTTAGAGTTTCCGCTAACTCTAAAAGCGTTTAACATGAAGGGGCATTTTTTTACGATTGAGATAATTTTCTCAGGTTTATTAGTTTGTATTTCAACTCGTGCGAAGACCAAGTCGGCAACTTTTATATTTACACCTGCTTGGAATTGTAAGATACCCATTTCTTCCAGCTTTTTTATACGTAAGCCGACAGTTGGCTGACTACGGTCCACTTTAGTTGATATTTCGGTATGGGTTATTGTTGGCTTATCTTGGATTAAATTGATAATCTCTCTATCAATTTCATCTATTTTTAACTCTTTTCGTTATATTTATAATTAACGATACAATTATATATAAATCTATCGATACATCCATATATTTGTATATATCGATATAAAACCTTAAATTGAATTATTACTGTTCAGAAACTAGGATGTTTATTGGAATTACCTCTAAAAAAGTAAATGATATAGATAAAGAATAGATTATATAAAAAGCATAATTCTCATTTGTATTTTAGGGGTGTATCTCTTTTTTCCTTATTCATCTGATCCTAACAAAAAGATTAAAAGAATATTAACAAGCCAAAATAAATAAAGAAAGAAATTTCAGGGATGATATAATGAGTCTTTCAGCATGTGAAATCCTCAGAATTAAATATTAATTGGATTAGACATCTCATGTTTACTAGAATTACGCTTCTGATTAATAATTATAAGTGGAGTATTTTTATAATTAATGTGAATAATAAATTATAAAATTTTAAATTTGTGTGATTTTAGAAAAATGATTCAACCAAGATTTGATGTATATGGATCTCTTCACAAGGGGATACGTTCCTTAATGACCGAATTTATGTATGAGTTAGGAAAATCGGATGTAACTAATACTTCAGAATTGACAGTTTTAGGAGAAAAATTGGGATATCTTTGGAACATATTATACGTTCATGCTAAAGGAGAGGAAGAGTTTATTTTTCCCCATCTAAAAATGAAAGATAAAAAATTTTATATGAAATTAAAACATGCTCACGAAAAGTTTGAGAAAGATGCAGACAATTTCAGAGATTCTTTTAGGAAACTCTTAGGAATGGATATAGAAGCTCCTGAGAAACAAGAGGGAATGACTAAGTTCACAAAAGGTTATAACACATTTGTTTCTGAATATTTTTCTCATATGCAGGATGAAGAATTACAAGCGAATCCTATCCTCTGGGAGATGTTGGAGGATGAGCAGCTTATGGAAATATTGAGTGATATGTCACAAAAACCAACCCCGGAGCTACGGGCATATTTTTTGCCGTATTTATTAAGAGCGACAAATCCTACTGAGCGTGTAGGTGTATTAATGGGGATGAGAAGAAGCATATCAGAATCAGTATTTAACGAGACTCTAAATATTGCGAAAATATCATTAGCAGAATCAGATTGGCAGAAATTGAAACACACTTTGGATATTTTAATTCAAGTCCATTAAGGATGAGGCTCCTAAAATACATTATAATTGAACTTTTACCCGGTTTACGAACTGGATGCATACTTTACTTTTTACAATTCAATCAGAATTTTTTTGATCTTCAATTATTAATTTTTGATTTTCTATAATTAAGCAGACATATTTGGTGTACCCAAAGATATGGATTAATGCATGTCAATTCCTCTAACAATCTCTCTAAGTTCTAAACTAATGATATCTTGATTTGGATAAATATTTATTTTTCGTAAGATCTATGCTTCTTAGCAGAAAATAATCCCTACTTTAGCAGTTTAAGGTTAAATTTATAGAAAGATACTCAATTTTCATTTTATTTCATTAATTTTGATAACGTAAAAATTAGTTTTTTATAACAAAGGATGCCTTTTTATTCAAATAATCATTTGAGAGCAGAAGAATGAAGATGTAAATCCCCACCGACAATTTTTCAAAAGAATTAAAAGATACAAAACAAAGGTGTAGATTTGGCCAAAAAAATTCTTTTTATCATTTCAATGTATAAACAATTTATTTTGACATCCTAGTCAATTATTCTTTTTACGATTTAATCTGAATTTTGTCGATCTTCGACTTTTTATTCTGAATTAAAAATGTTCGTCTCATTAGAGCTCGCAAAGAAGTGTATTTTCCCTAAGATTTAAATTCGATGAATTCCTTTATATATATAAAATCGTTATATATCAATTTAACGAATTTAATTATTGATTTTCTAAATTACGGGTAAAAGGTTTTAATTAAAATGATCTCTGAACATAAAGAATTAGATGAGATTGACCGCAAGATCATTAAAATCATAGAGGAAAATCCAAACATAACGCATACTGAGATAGCTGAACGTGTAGATCGAAGTCAACCAACTGTAGGACTTCGTATTAAGCATCTTGAAGAAAAAGGGATATTAAACTTTCAAGCAGGCGTTAATTTTAAGGGGTCGGAAAATTTCTTTTTCGGTCAATTAGACTTACAAACCAAACATCCCGATGAGGTATTAGACACGATTAAGCGTTGTCATTTCATCTTAAATGGATTTCGCTTAAGTGGAAAAAGTAATGTAAGTATTTTTCTAACAAGTTTTCATCTTGATCATCTTGAAAAATTGGTAAACTTTTTCTTTAGATCTAATCCTAATATTGATAATCTTGACTTTCGTATTATTACCGATGTGGTAGACGATTTTATTTTACCATT
>JARRLT010000122.1:0-7632 GCA_037386725.1 Promethearchaeota archaeon | reverse complement strand
TAGAGATTTCTTGTTCAAAAGTTCAAACAGATTCTCTAAAATAATCCCGCTTCATGATTTTCATTTACATTTCTTATTCATTATCTTTTAATTTCATTTATGTTCCTTTATTTTATACCTTTTTAAAACAATGAAAAGAAAAAAAGAGTGAGAATTTAGGATCCTTACCCTACAATCTATTTGAGAAAATGAGGAGATAAGAATATTCAAATCATTAAGAAGGTATAAAATAATCAAAAAGACAAAATTCCAGAGGGGTAGTATAAGGTTTCCTATCTTCATACTCTGATATTGAAGCATCCTATAAAAATTCTGAGACTTTAAAAACATCTATAATTACTTAAAAGAATGTTCATCTAGAAGAAGAGGAGACAAATTTTCTTTTAAATATAGGTAAATTTAATAACCTATAAAAAAATGCTGGAGATGAGGAGAAATAGAAGAATATAAATCATATCGATGTAGAGGATTAATTATCACTTAGGAATTAAAAGTAAAAAGGTAGGTGAAAGAATTCATAATACACGAATTCATTAATTTATTAAAGTATCGAAAAATCATTTTTTTATAAACTCCTTATCTTCTCCGAATAAAATATTTAACTTTTTCAAATTTCCCTTTTATTTAGAATCTCGTTCTTTTGAAGTAAATATACACCTAAAGAAACTCCTATAATAAGTCCGCCCCCAACTATTAATGTAACTTCAATCCATGGTAAACGTTGTACATATGTGTATACAGGTACGGGACCAACATAGTTCGAATTATCAAACCAAATATTTACTTCAATGGAATCGTTATTGATTTGCGTAAACGACCACTTTGCGATTGAACCTTTAAACACAAAATTTGCGCTTGGACCCCATTCTTGTTCGAAGGAAACATTCATTTCTGCTTTGATGGAAAATCCTCAGGAATTGTCCGAATTAAAATCAGGATAAAAATCCGAGCCGTTATCTGGCCTAAAAATAAAACCTTTTTCCGGTTTATACCTTAGAATCATAGTATGCATATTAGCTACTCCATCATATGGCGTTTTCTCGGTATATTGCACATTGGTTACATTTCCTATAGGATAATTATAATGTGTATTATTGGACGATATAACAAAGAAATCGTTCATAGATACTATTGTTAGGCTACGAGGCGTATATTTTCCAAAGTTATCATAAATATATCTCATTTCTTTGTTTGTATGTCCTCCATCGTTACAATTCCATTCTGAACCCACAAGTGTAACATAGGCTCCTCCGAAAAGTCCTGCAACGAGCTGAGGACAGATCCAAAACAATGTCTCATTATGAGTTGAGATATTGAAAACCATATTGAATTCTCTTAAGTCACTTTTATTACTGCTTAGAGGAAGATACTTTTCATACATTTGGTCCTCGGACTGTATATTCTTTCCACCCCCAGCACGCGCGACTGACCAAAATTCTGTAAATTGTTCTTTTTTTCTGCTATAATTAAAGTCCAAATAATAAAAATTAATTAATAGAATACCTACTATTATTATAATAAATCCAACAACAAGCAATATCTTTATAGTTCTTTTAATCATAATGTTATTCACAAATCAGGTAAAACAGCAAATTTAAGATCAATTTATTTACTGATTTTTATTTGTTGGTTAAATTTTGAATTTTTCTTCTTTTAGTAAATGTTTTAAATAGTTTCAGTCAGATATTTAAACTTTATGGTCTTTTCATAGAGAAATATGATAGAAGAATATAAAATTCTTAATACTTTGACTCCTCACTGGATTTTTAAAACAAAAGAAATAGTTGGATTCTAATTACAAATTTCTAAAAATTTGTTTGTACATTTCTCTTTAAGTAATTAAACTTCGCAGGCGTTGAGAAAATCTCTTGGAAATTATTAAACTTGTCTCGAATGGGCAATTATTCTTAAAAACAATAACCGAAATAAAATGTTCACTGATTCCTTTTAAAGATAAAATTCCAAAATCTTCAAGTGAAATTAATTCATTTACTTGATAATTTCCAGAAATAAAACGTCCTTCTAGCAGACGAATAATTTCAGAAAGAATGTCTGGATCCAAATTTGATACGATCACTCTTCCTGTTTGCGTTAGTAAGGCAGAAGAAACAACAAAAACTGAAAAAGTATGTAGCTCATTAACCACTTTCAAAATATCATCTTTAATTTCTTTTGAAACAAGTTCCTTTTCATTTTCTATAATATCACTGATGTTCTTTTCGAATTTATTAAATTTAGAGATTTCTCCATCGAAATTTTCTGTTAAAAGATCTCTATCAAAGGTATTAAGAAACTGTTTCTTAATTTCATTTAATTGGTTTCGTAATTCAACCAAGTTATCAGTTCTATCACTAAATATCGCGAAAAGAATCTCATCCTCTCCAATTTTTTCAATTTCGAATATGAACCTAAATGGTCCAACCTCTATCTCCGAAAGTTTTTCAGTTTTAAGAGTTTGCTTCACAAAAGAAAAGATTGCACTTAAAAAGCTGCTGGTTAACTTAATATTAAAAATGTCTTCATAGGTTTTATAGAAGATTAATTCCCCCGTATTTCCTTTTTGGATGAATATGTTTTTTATCATAGTCCTATTATTGGATTGAATTTTAATTCTTTCAATATGTGATTATATAAAAGTAAATAAAAATTCATAAATAAAAACCTTTATTTCTATCCGAATTGGAGAGCAAGAGTAAATTGCTTTTCCCAATTTCGCATTTTCAATATTTTTTCGTAAAATGTTACTGAAAAGATAATTTTTGAATAAGTAATGTTTAGAAATTAAAGTAGAAAGATGGAAAATAAGTTAAAAACCATCAAATTTAGACCATTCATCCTCTTCTTCGAGTTCTTCCTCTTCCTCTTCCCATTTCTCTGTTTCATTTTCAGAGATTTCAGAATAATCAGGTGTTTCTTCTTCAAATTCAGATTCAAAATCATCATCAAAAGTAATTGCTTTGTCTAAATCGGTAATAGTCTCTTCTGTTCCCATTTCAATTGCAACTGGTTTTTCTCTCTCTTCTTCTTTCTTCTTCTCCACTAATTTAAGATAATCTCCATGAATTTTAATCGTAATTGGAGTTTCTTCTTGTAAAAGGCGTACTACGACTTCTTCACTGCTAGAACTATCATGGGGCATTCGCATTACCATTGCTCTAGAACCTTCAAAAACACCACTGATAATTTCTACAGTATCTCCGACTTCTAAATATTCAGTTACACTACGCGGAGATAATACATGCAGTATGGATTCCAGTGGAATTTGGCCAACTATTCTCCCTTTAATATGAGGAATCCCTTGAATTGCTATTTGGACATCCCGTTTAAGGGGGGCTTCAATAAAAACATATCCTGGGAGTAAAGGGCTAATTAACATTGCCTTTATATCAGGAATCGTTTCTAAGATTCGAAACCTATAAAAGATTTGTTTTAAAACATTACTTTCTTGATTAATGGTCGTACGAATAGCGAAAATCGTGGTAAGATCTTCTGCTTCTTCCATCGACTCTGTTTTACTGAAATCATCAACATCTATTTCTGATGTCGGTTCATCATCCACCTTTTCCTCTTGTCGAGCCATTTTTCTTAACTCCAAACCTTATTTGAATTGTTCTTATTTTTTAACTTTAAAATTTTTTTAGAAAAAATTAGATCAAGTACATAAGGTTTTCTAAAATTATAAAATTTTTGCTTTTTAGTGAATTCCTTTAGGTGTATTTCTTACGAATTCTAAGATGCAATGAAAAATAAAATAAAGTAATATTAAACGGGAAGGTTATTAATATCAAGTACGTCTGGAATTTTACGATTTCTTTTTAACCAAGCAACTTCATTTTTTCTATATCGCCAAGTTATTTCTGCCTTTCCTAACTGATCCTTTGTCTGGGTTTCCCAGTCCCATGGATTACAAATTACCAAATCTCCCTTTCTTATCCAGACTCTTTTCTTAATTTTTCCTCGAATTCTTCCCATTCTATGTTCACCATCTTCACAGAAAATCCTCATTCGATCGTTCCCGTAAATATCAAGAACTCTGGCAAACATTTCACCTTTTCTATGATTCGGTAACTTGACTCGGATGAATTCTTCAGAATTATTATCATACGGCAATTTATTCACACCTATTTGATATAATGAATCTTAATATAGAAACCTATTTATTATGAATTATTTAATTTCAATTGTTATTTGTATTTTTATCTAAAATTTATCGTCGGGCTTGTATTCTCCTTTAATAAAAACCACTTTAAGTATAGCGTCTGAAGTATTTTTAATATTATGAGTTTCTTCTGGTTCAATTAAGAAGACAGAGCCTTCAGGTGCATCATATTCTTTATCATTGACTATCATTTTCCCCTCTCCATCCACAAAATAAAAAGTTTCATCAATAGTGTGATGACCATGAGCTTTTTCTGCCATCATCTCCCCTGGTTTCAATTTTATAATCCCCCAATCTATACTTGGTCCGCGCATTAAATATTTTACTCCCGAATCTCCACCACGAAATTCAAAATCTTTCTCATTAACTTTTTTCATTTTAATCTATCAACTTATATCTTCTTTTTGAGTTAAAAAGATCTTATTTTACTTTTCTTTTAATTATTACGATAAGGATAATAGAGAGGGTGAATCTTTAATTGTTTAATTAATCCTCTCTCACTTACTTACAATCGTTTAAAAAGGAGATGGAACTAAATTTTAGATCTTAAGTCTTGAATGACAAAATCCGCTAAACTTTCAAATGCTTTGTTAACATTTTCCCCTGTTTTTGAGGAAATTTTAATATAATCTACTAAGTTAAAACAATTTATGATTTCTTCAGCATAATCATCTGATACTGAGATTTGATCTTCTAAATCCAATTTGGTCCCTAATAAAATGATTGGTAGTTCTTCGTTACCAGAACGACAAATATCAATCCATTGTTCCACTTTATCTAATGACATTGGTCTGGTAAGGTCAAATAGAAGAAGAGCGCCCTTAGCACCTGTGGCATAGGATTCTAATAAAAATCTAAATCTTGTCTGTCCTCCAAAATCCCAAAGCTGTAACATGACATTTCTTCCATCGATTACTAACTCCTTTAAGAAGAATTCCACACCAATAGTCATCTTAGTTTCAGCGCTAAATGTCCCTTCAACATAACGCTTTAGTAAGGTTGTCTTACCTACCCCTCCTTCCCCAGCTAAAAGCATTTTTAGTACTATCGGTTTTCCCATAAACACACCGTTGATTACTTACTTATCCCCATACCATTAAATATGAAATTGTAATTTTTAGAAATAATAAAAATAAAAGCATATCCAAAATAACTTCAAAAATATTGAAGCGATTAAAATTGTCTATATATTATAGACAAAACAATATTATTTAATATTTGAGTATTGAAATATAGTATCCTGATATTTCAACTTATCTTCATAAATTTAAAACTTACTTACTTTAGAAGGATATTAAAAATTTTCAAACTATTATTAACGAGATTTGATCTTCCTTAAAAAAATTAGCATAAATTCGATAGGTGTCCCTATAAAATCGTTCATAAATTCTTGCAAGCCAAGACCTATTTAACATTTTCTAAATTAGAGAAGGATTAAGCTCATATATAGGCGATTTATTTTTTAAAGATGCAAAGAGTCCCACACCTAACCGTGGACTCATTATTCCTGTTCCTTTTAATTCTGATACAATTGCACCAGCTCTTTTTTCTAACCCTAAATCTTTACAAGCTCTCTTTATTTTATTACCATCGATTTGGTAATTTTCTGATTTTTTATAAAGTTTGTAAACCAACTGCGGCATCTTTTTATAATCTTTATCTTGTATATTTTTAAAAGTTTTTCTAATAGCTTTTTCTATATTCCACATCCCTGAATTCTTAGCAAGTTGAACTAAGTATTTAATTATCATAGGCAATCGATATTTCTCATTATTTTTTAATAAGAATTTGCTATCTTGCCATTCCAACCCTCTGTAAGAACTTTCTGGAATTAAGAGCTTTTTCTCAATTACTAAAAATAAAACATCTTCGTAATTTCTACCCAGAAGCTTTTTAAATTGCCTGATTGTAATTTGTCTATTTTTTAAGGTAAATTCTAAAATCTCCGCTAATCCATTTATTATTTCAATATCAATGAGATCAGAAAAAATGCATTTCAAAGACTTTTGTAGATCTTTAGACATTTCTTTTTTAAAAAGATTAAGTTCAAATTCCTTTAAATAAATAATTCAATTAGATAATTTAAAGTTTTAGATGAATAACAAAAAGAAAAATTCAATTGTATAGAACTTTTTAATCGATTTTAATAATCCTTCTTAATTCCCATCATTTTTTGAATTAAGAACTTTTAATTTATCCACAACATCCCATTCCTTCCCTACTATCTTTAATCGAATTAAAATCTATCCCCCGAAAATTAAGAAAAATTCTTAAATTTAAATCAGAGTATTTAGGGAAGTTAAATTCGGAACTTTATAAAGATTTTATTAATCAGGCAAAACAACTACTTAATAATTAAATTTAGGTATGTTATTAAACTAAACTAACTAATTATTTTATTTAACTAAACTTAATTTGTATAGTAAATGAAAAATATTATAATAATCGATGCCAATTTTATTTTACTTCCCATTCAATTTAAAATTCACTATCTTGAGGATATAGTGCATCAGTTGGAAGGAAAGACTAAGTTCATAATTTTCCAGCAAGTTATTGATGAACTGAAAGCAAAAGAGGCTAAAAGAAAACGAAATAGAAAAAGTTCTAAATTTACGGTACAATTTAATACAGGTTTACAATATCAATAGCTTGTTCTTTCCGGATAACCGCGTAATTTAAAAATAAGTTCGGTCGCGCTTTTCTGCAAGTGTCCGGGTTAAAGGACTGAGGGCAGGGTATTCTGAAGCTAAGAAGGATGAACCTGTTATTCGTTATACAAAGAAAAAAGGCAAAAGAAAAAGGTATTTCAACAATTTATCTTCGTCAAAGAAAGAAAATTGAGATTAATTAGTAATTTTAATTAATAATTTAAGATCTTTTACTTTTCTAATACTGTTGTTTATCTAATATCTCCTTAGTTATACGGGAAAAAGATTCTTGAACATTTTCTCCAGTTTTGGAAGATACCTTAATGTAATCAATCAATTCAAATCTATTGATGAAGCTTTTAGCATAGTCATCATCAACCATGATATCATTCTCTAAATCGAGTTTAGTGCCTACAAATAAAACGGGGAGATTTGGATCGCTTTTTCTAACAATATTTAACCATTGATCCAAATTTTCAAGAGTCATTGGGCGAGTGAGATCAAACATTAAGAGTGCTCCTTTAGCCCCCAGGACGTAGCTCTCCAAAAGGAACCTGAAGCGCTCCTGTCCACCAAAATCCCAAATTTGTAATGTACACTGTTTGCCCTCAAAATTTACTTCCTTAAGAAAAAATTCTACACCAATCGTCATTGCTGTGGATTGTGAAAATTTACCTTCCACATATCTGTGTAGTAAAGTAGTTTTTCCCACCCCACCTTCTCCAGCTAAAAGTATCTTTAAAATAAATTTTTTGGGCACTGTTCTTTCACGTTCACTTGTTGTGACAATTTACAATTAGTTATATATTCTAAATTTACAAAAAA
>JARRLT010000121.1:0-19439 GCA_037386725.1 Promethearchaeota archaeon | reverse complement strand
CCGCTGCAGCGATTATCGTATATTGCATTATACTTAAAGTCTCAATATCCTTAGGGTTAAAAAAAGTAAGTCCATGAAAGGTTGAAAGGAAAATTCCCTTGATCCTTACGTTAAAGTTGAGAGCAGTAAGCGTATGTCCAACTTCATGGAAATACACACTTAAATAGCCTAAATAATGATCGATGAAAAACCAAATTCCGAAGATAATTATCCCAGGTATTAACTGTGGGTTTACCTTAGTATTGATTTTTTTGTTTTCTTTCGCAATCCAAGTCTTAAATAATCTCTTTACAGACCAACCAAAAAAGAGGATAAGTATTAAACTTATGATAATACGATACATATAATAGATTCCTACAAAATTAAAAGTAAATACCAAGATAAAAATCAGTAAACCAATACAGCTACCATAAAAGTATTTATAGAACACTTCCTTGCTTTGCATCATAATTATTAATTATTATTGATTGGTTTAAAAAATAATTGGCTATATTAATACGTTTTCTGTTTGAATTCAAACCGAACGAGTTCAATTATCCTAACTGGGTGCAAGCTACCTTACTTTTTGGAATTACCGTAGCCCCTATGGATGAAATTCAGTATTTTACCGAAGAATTATATGATCTTGCTCAAAAACTATTAACCGCATGTAAGGAACACGGTTACAATGCTTCAACAAGAACAAATAACCAAAATAGAGAGAAATGGTATGTGTGGGAAGACGATCTAATTGAAGCGATAAATGAGATTCAAGATTGGAAACGCAGATACGAAGAAAACCAACAATTATTAGATAAATTAAATCCTTTATAACATTTTTTTATTCTTTTTATATTTTCTTAAGTATAGATTTTAGTTCCAAAAGAAAGAAAGAATTTTGGGAAGGATTAACAGGTTATCTTTAGGTAGAACCTTTAATTCCTTTCGAACCCATTCAGAGATCCAGCGGAATTTATCCTTAAATCGTTCATCCATAAAGATAATAACTCCCTTATCCTCTAATTTCCGAATCGGTCTTCCCGACGCTTGATTTGCCCTCTGCATTGCCGGAGCCAGATATCCATAAAGCCAACCCTTATTGTTGAAGACCTTGTTATAATACGTAATCTTCGCTTCGATTTTTGCGGTAGGGAGATGATAGGGAACACCAATTATAATCACAGTAGTCATAAAATCGCCCGGAAAATCTTCACCCTCAGAATTACGCCCACCGCAGACACCTAATAGGACCGCCCCATTTCCTTTACCGCATGATTTATAATCCTCAATCAATAGAGCATTCTCAGAAGTAGATAATCCAGATCGTTCCATGAACAACTTCTTTCCCGACCTTTTCACAGTCTCAATAATACCATACATTCGTAATGAATTTAGAACCGAATAGGACGCGCAAAAAATCCCCACATTTGCAGGAGAATTTTTCAAGATCACCTCAACATAATCTAATATTCTATTATACATCGATGGATTTCTCCTTTCTTTACTTGTGCTAATTCCTTCGGTAATAAAGGCTAAAATGTTCTTGGAGGGAAAGGGTGATTCACTCGATAAAAAGAGGGCTTTTCTTTTCCCTTTAAATGTATAATTCAACCCCGTAAGGGAACTATAGATCGAAGGATTGACCGTTCCCGTTAAGTTTAGGGTAGAAAACGAATTTCGAAATAATGATACAGTGATCTCTCGAGGATCCAATGCATTGATTTCCAATGAAACATATTTTCGCTTTTTATATTTTTTTACATTTCCGCAATAAAAATAACTCTCAGAATTGACGTGGTTAAGAAATTTTTCAAAGAACGCGATGATAGGTTTTATGTTATCTCTTTCAATAATATCCTCTTCCGATAACCTCTGCCGAAATTCTTTATTGAATAATTTTAATCCTTTAAGAAATACTATGAACCCATTTGATGGTTTCAGTTTTAATTTCTTAGAAAATTGCTGTAATATCTTATGAGGATCAATTTCAAATTCCCCAGAGTTTCTTCTTTTTAGGCTCTCAAAATAAGAGTTAAGAATCCTAGAAAAAGCGTGATATCTCTCGGGAAAATGATATTTATTAAGGTCATTTAGGAAATTAGTAACCATAGCAGGAGTTAAACTTTTGGAATTGACTTCGGTAGCTACGTTAATAATATTATGGCACTCATCAATCACCAAAATACATCTCTCCAAATCCAAATTAATTAATCTTAAAAACCCCCAGAATATATCCGGATTAAAAATCCATTGATAATTGCATACGATCACCCTCATATGTTCCATTAACGCCTTCGCCAAAAAGTAAGGACAATAATCATACATTTTACTATATTCGATAAGATCATCAGCATTCACCGCAGTATAAAAAAATTCAGGTAAATTTTGCTCTTTCACGTCTTCTTTAATCTTCTGAAATTCCCGATAATACCTACATTTATTATTTTTTCTTAGATTTTTACAAATAGCCATAGATTCAGTTGAGGAAACCCGCGCCCTCTTTAACGAAGAATTTAAACACATTTCGGTCCTTCCCCGAATTGAAAGCCCGCTAATTTCTTGATTTTTACTTTTGTTTATTTTTTGTAATTCTCGAATAACTCGATCAGATTGGGAATGGGTCCTGCATAAATAGATTATTTTTAATCCTCCCTCTTCAGCTACAGGTAATAAACTACTTAACGCAATAATGGTTTTTCCCGTACCATTTGGAGCCGTAAGTAACATATTCGCTTTTTTACGAGCTCCTTGCTCAATGGTATCAATTAAAGCCTTTTGGTTTTTGCGATATACGTCATAGGGAAAGTATTCATGAAATCGTGAACCTTCGATCATAGCCATTAAAATTTATGAGTTTATTTAAATGAAAAAAGTGTGTACAATTTCTAAGAAAACCAAAATAAGAAAACTGAATCTTTTAATATAGGCTATTTCTCAATTTCATGGATATTTTTTCTCACCCACATTTTTAAAAACTTTTTATATTCCTCAGGTTTAATTCCTAATGAATTTACCTTCTTAGGCATATTAGGTGAGTTTTGCTTTTTTTGAGGACGAAATTGTTTTTCCCAATCAAAAAAAGATTTTTTACTCATATAAGCAAGAAATCGGATCATAAATTTAACTTCATAGACTCCGACAATTTTTATAATTATGGAGTTATTATTATTTGAAGCAAACCTTGTTTGATCTGAATGGATTCTAAAAAAAGATTTTATTTGTCGCAAAAATTAAAAGAGAAAGCTAAAATAAGATTATAAGTAAATTGGTCCAAAAATAAAGTAAGACGAGTGCAAATCAGAAATTCTGAACACTTCTTGTATTTTAAACCACGATCTTCATTTTTTCTTTTAAATAGAATTGTGAGTAAGCAAAAATTATGATCTCAAATAAAGGAAAAGAATTGTTTGATTGCCCGTTTATGGGAAGTTGCGTACTTCCAAAGCATCCGACATGTAATTTTCCCGATTACAAGCAATGTCCGGAGTATTCAAATAAAGTGAGAAAGATTAAAATTCGGGCATTCTAATTTTAAATCTACTTTTTTTCTTTTGTTTATTATTCTTTAATATCCTTTTTTTAAATAATCTATGTTAAACTCACCTTAAGGACGATTAAATAAAAAAGGAGAAAGCAAAAAATCTTTATTTCCAACCATTGAAGAACGAGTAAGGCATAAGGGGGACATTTCGGCTTAAATTTAGTCTTCATAAAGAATTTTGTTATAAGAAAGTAATAGGTTATTTATTTTAATTTTATACCCCCTAATTATTTTCTAATTTGTATGGGTTCTAATATGAAAATTTTATTCTTCTTGATTCAAAAAATTTCCGCACTTATTATATTTAAATTAGTTTTAATGATATTTTAGTTTATGTCGGGCAATTCCAAAGAGAGAAATATCACCAATATATCTTATCAGAAATCTTATCGGAAGAAAGAAATATACTGTTTTAATTGTGGGAAAAAACTCACAAAAGATAAAGTATCCTTTTTCCATTTTGTAGTGAAGAGTGTTTTTATACCTCAGTAAAATATCGCAATCCCCTTAATATATCAGAGGCCACTGAATTATAGTTTTTGCCCCACTTAAATAGAGGTTGATTATTATACTTGTTATATCGAAAGCAAAAGCATTTTTATTTAGCTTGAACATGTTCGAGTTTAACTTTAATGCTTTAAAAAAATAAGTGATAAATAGATTATAACAAAATTTTATAAATGTAAACAATCGTTAAGTTAGAATAATTAATAGGAGGCAAAAAGAGAGATATGGATAAAGAAAGGATGACCTATCATAAATCAGTACAAAAGGTATATGATAGAATCAAAGAGGACGGCATGATTAATGTATGGGATCGCTACGAAGCACAAGGATTTGGAAGCAATCCCGACAAACGCTGTCCTTTTTGTACAAAAGGTGCCAGGTGCGATTTATGTTCAAATGGTCCATGTAGAGCAGATGTTTCAATAGACAAGAGAGGAGTATGTGGTATTACAGCGGATGGAATGGCAATGCGAAAAATGCTTTTAAGGAACATTATGGGCGCTTCGACTTATCACTACCACACAGAAACCACCATTAGAACGTTAAGAGCGACTGCAAAAGGAAACACACCCTATGAAATCCGAGAACCTGGAAAATTAAGAAGTTTCGCGAAACGTTTTGGAATAGACACCTCTGGTTCGGACGAGGAAGTTGCTTTGAGACTTTGTGATTTTGTAGAGAAAGATTTTAACACACCCCATTATGAGGAGAGTAAAATTGTTGAAGCCTTAGCTCCTAAAGAGAGAAAAGAAGTATGGAGAAAATTGGATATTTTTCCGGGAGGAATTTATAATGAAATGATGTTATCCACAAGTTCTTGTCTTACGAATATTGATGGATATTATCAGAGTTTAGCATTAAAAGCAATGAAACTTGGAATTGCGATGGCATATGAGAGTCAAATTGTAAATGAATTCTGTCAAGATATACTTTTTAATATTCCAAAACCCCATAATATGCGAGTAGATCTTGGAGTATTAGATCCTGATTATGTAAATGTATTACCGAATGGTCATGAACCGTTTTTAGGTTTTGCTTTGGTACAAGTTGCGAGAAAACCAGAGTGGCAAGAAAAGGCAAAGAAAGTGGGCGCAAAGGGTTTGAGAATCATTGCGAATATAGAGACAGGACAAGAAATGATCCAAAGATGGGAGATGGATGATGTGTTTTATGGATTTACAGGAAATTGGATAATGCAAGAAGCGATTTTAGCAAGTGGATGTGTTGACATTTTTGTTGCTGATATGAATTGTTCCATGCCTATTGACCCTATTTATGCTGATCGTTATAAATTTAAATTAATCCCAGTCAGTGAGGTTATTGCTTTTGAAGGGATCACAGAAAGGAAGAATTATATCCCTGAAGAAGCAGAACAACAAGCTGAAGAACTACTTCAAATGGCAATCGATAATTTTCCAGAACGTCATGAAAAGATTGAACCAGTGACTGGATTAGATATGAAAGAAGCAATGGTTGGATTTTCTACAGAAAGTATTGTCGATGCATTAGGAGGAAAGTTAGATCCTTTATTGGATGCAATTAAAGATGGAACAATAAAGGGAGTAGCTGGAATGGTTTCATGCACTACTCTTAGAGATCACGGGCAAGATGTGCATACAGTCGATGTAGTTAAGGAACTGATTAAGCGTGATGTATTAGTACTATCAATGGGATGTGGAAATGCAGCCGTACAAGTAGCAGGTTTATGTTCTTTAGAAGCGAAAGAACTTGCTGGCCCCGGATTAAAAGCAATCTGTGAAAAGTTAAATGTTCCGCCAGTACTTAGTTATGGTACATGTACAGACACAGGAAGAATTGCGGATTTAGTTGGAATAATTGGTGATGCGTTAGGTGGTGTCCCAATTCCTGATTTACCAGTAGTTGCTGCAGCTCCAGAATATATGGAACAAAAAGCCACAAATACATATAAAATTAAATAGAGGTTTGGAAGTGATAAAAAAATGATGCCAATAGGACCATTAATGAAGGAGCATCGATTAATTGAAAAAGTAATCGAATTAATGAGAGAGGAATCGGATAATATTCAACTTTATCATAAGGTTGATCCTGTTATTATTGATACTGTAGTTGATTTTATCAGAATGTATGCGGATCGTACCCATCATGGGAAAGAAGAAGATATTCTTTTTAGAGAGCTTAAAGAAAAGGAATTATCTGATGAACATAAAAGAATAATGGGGGAGTTGATTGAAGAACACAAATGGGCAAGAGAAACTACGGGTAATCTCTTAAAAGCAAAAGAAGAGTATGAAAAAGGAAATATTGAGAGTATAAACAAAATTATTGAATTAATTAACGAATTAACCACATTTTATCCGAAACATATTGTAAAGGAGGATAAACATTTCTTTATACCTGTAATGGATTATTTTTCAAGAGAGGAACAAGATAAAATGTTGAATGAATATTGGGATTTTGATAAAAAACTGATTCACGAGAAATACGAGAGAGTATTTCAAGGGTTAAAAAATAAAATTGGATAATTTACTAATTTTTTTATTTTTCTAATTTTACTAAAAACTAAGGTGGAGTTCAAAATTAGAATTCTTTTAACTCTATTTTTAATTAGTATTAAGGATATAATTTATTATAATAATTGACTTGGATATTATGAGTTTCGAATTTAATGGAAATATACTTTATAGGGAACAGATAAATCTTTCTAATGTAAAGGAAGTCTATGAATTTTGCGAAGAAAATTCAGATCAAGTTTCTTTATCATTCGAAGTATTCAGAAAAGCGACTATAAAAAGTGTGAATTTTAATCCTGAGTTGAGTGTGATCATAAGGGATTTCAATAAGAAAATTATAGGATTTTTTATGGTCATATTCCGACCTTCTTTTATTTTCGGAAAGAAGCGAAAAGTAGCAGTACTTAAATTCTTTATTATTTCGCATAAATGGAGGATTCAAGGATTAGGGACTAAAATTTATCAATATTTAGCTCATTTAATCAAAAAAAGCAAAGAAAAAGTTTTTTGGATGAAATTTGAGGTGATGGCATCTCAACCAGATTATTTATTCCCAGGTATATCTCCACAGTTAACTCCCGCCCTACTTTTTTTGAAAAGTATAGGTTTTAAGAAATACGATGAAAGACTTTATTTGAAAGTAGACTTAAATAAGAAAAGTATATTAAAGCCCCCTAAAGACCTAAATGGTTTTAAAGTTTCGAGAGCAACACCAAATGAGAAGGAAGATTTAAGAAAATTAAATTTTATGCCTTGGAGATATCGGATTATATCTTGGCCAGATGAAATTGCATTATCTTACGAAAACAGTCCTATATCCACATTTATTGCCAAGAAAGCGGATGATAATAGAGTTATTGGATTTGCAACCCACTCGGTTGGTTTTCCTGGTAGCTTTGGACCAATGGGTGTGATGAAAAAATATCGAAAAGTGGGTCTTGGAACATTACTCTTAAAATGGTGTGCGTGGGATTTAAAAGATTTTAATATAAATTATATGATTATTAGGTGGACAGGTAAAGGGGTTCTTTCTTTTTATTCAAAAGCTTTAGGAGCCAAAGTTTCTGATATATTTTGGGCACTTAAGAAGAGAATTTAATTAATTTTATTCATTATATATATTGAATGATTCTAAGGTATTTTTAAATAGGTTTTTCAAATGACAAATTTTTTAATAATAAGTTCCACCAGAGATACAGCCTCAGTTAATATAAAAGATAAACTTTTAATATCTGAAAAATATAAATTTAGAAGAACTGAATTCTCTTGGCATACGAATCCCGTTTATGAATTGGATCAAATTAATTCAAATAGGCAAGAGAATGAACATTTAAAAGATCATAATGTCTATTTAGGGCACACTAATCAAAAGCTTATTTTTTTAGATGATATATATAATTCAAAACCAAAGTTGAAATTGGATTTCTTAATCTTTGCAAGTAGACATAGATCTAAATCCGCACGCCCTTCATTCCTTGTTCATACAACAGGAAATTGGAGTGGTGATGTGCGATATGGGGGAAAATAAAAGGATTTATCAAGAACTAGTGCATTAATGTTAAAAGCAGGTTATTTATCATTAAAAGAGTATCCTAAAACACATATAACAACTAATTATTCAGTGGATATAGAATCAACTCATCATGGACCTACCAATTTAGATGTTCCCTTAATTTTTATGGAATTAGGAAGTAGTTCGGAAGAATGGAATAATTCAGATGCTGGTCTATTAGTAGCAAATTCAATAATTAAAACTATCTGTGGATATTTAGAGTATATACAAAAAGGAAATCAAGAAGTTGGTGTTGGATTCGGTGGTACACATTATTCCCCCCAATTTCAAAAATTAGTTGAACAAAAAGAGATTGCAATATCCTACATCTGTCCCAAATATTATATAAAATCTCTTGATGAAGATTTAATTGCTCAGATGCTTGATAAGAATTTAGAAAAGTTTTTTTCTTCCTTTATGGAATTTTTCTAAAATCAACCTTCTTTGATTTTTTTAAAATATTTTACCAAATTCTTTAAAACATAATCCATGGGTGCAAAACCTTGTGTTGCTGCTCTAGAAAGTACTTTAGTTAGGAATTCACTATATTTTACTTCACTATTAGGAGTCATATTTAATTCCCTAATATTATAAAAGCTTCTCCAAAACTGTGTAGGCCACATAACTAAAGGAAGTAAGTTTTCTTCAAATTTCTTGTTTCCATTCTCACTTAATTCTATTTCTTTTTTTAATTTGTATAAATATCCTTGATTTTTTTCTTCAATGTCTATTAACCCTTCATTTGCTATCAATTCCATTATCTCTCTGACTTTATCCAATTCAAGGGGTTTTTTGTGGAATATTTTATTCATATTCTCAAGGATTTCAGTATCTTTCTGCCCGACAAGTTTTATTGTGGTATAATTACGCGCCATTATATTATATCGTAAAGGGACAGTTTCATGATCCATTTTATTATATTGAATTAAATTGCCTAAAATCTCCTTAGCGACAAGATACTTTATGAATAATCTATCTTGTTTAGAATAATTCTCTGTAAATTCTTTGGATTTGAAGTAGTTATTATAAAGGGCATCCAGGAGAGTTTTTATTGCATAGAATCCATCAATAACGGCTTGATTTGCCGTTTTTAGACATTCTATTCTATAATCTATATTATTTATAAATTTTTCTTTGTTAATTTTAAATTGGCGAACTAAATGAGGAGTCACTTCAACTCCTTTTAAAGTTTGTATCCATTTCTGATTAAATCGGGATGATTGAGTATTTGCTATATTTGAAAGTTTATATAAAACTTCATACAATCTATTTATAAAGACTTCTTCTGTATTATTTGACATAATTAATATTTAACAAAATACTTATTTGTGTGAATTTATAATGACAATCTGTGAATAATTAAATTGTCAAAATTAAATTTTAATGAATTTTTTATTACTTAAAAAATGGTGAATTATCCTTAAAATATTTCTGATTAATTTACTTTTGACATTTATATTAGATTAGAGATATATAAATGTTATAACTTTTTTAAAAAACCAATATACAATTATTTCAAAGATGGGAAAGAAAAAATGAATTTTGGAGAACTTACTGAAACAGAAATATATGAAATTCCTGAAAAACTCGGTAATTTTATGGAACATATGGATGATATTATTCAAATTGCCAAAAAAATTACGGAATGTAATGTAAAACATATATATTTAGTTGGTTCTGGCAGTTCATTCCATGCTGCATTGTTTAGTTCATATCTTTTTAATAAATTAACAAATATTCCTACTTTTTGTGAATTTGCAATGGAATTTCAATATTTAATTGAACCCATTTTAGATAAAAATGATTGTGTTATCGCAATCTCACAGAGCGGTAAGACCAAAGATACTATTGAAGCTATAAAGTTAGCAAAAAATTCAAAAAAATGTCTAAGTATAGCAATTACAAATCATCCTAAATCAGAATTAGCCAAAGTAAGTGATTTTGTTATACCTTTATTTTGTGGAGAAGAAAAAAGTGTATTAGCAACAAAAACTTATGTCAATGAACTCGCAGCTTTGGCAATTTTGTCTTTAGAAACTGCGAAAATAAGAGGAACAATTCAACTTGAAGAATATACCAAATTAATTGAAGAATTAAAAACAATTCCCGAAGTAATTAGGCTAAACTTATCTAAAATGCATAAGAAAATTATAAATTATTCTAATTATTTTAAATTTGCTGAATTTTGTTTTATTTTAGGAAGTGGCCCAGATTATGCTACATCAATGGAGGCTTCATTAAAATTAAAGGAAGGATCTCGAATCTTTGGTCAAGCTTATTCAACTGCGGAATTTCCCCATGGACCAATAACATTAGCTGATGAGAGAGCTTGGATTCTAGCTCTTATTCCACATGAAGAGGATCAAAGAAAAAGAAACTTAATTAATTTATTACAAAGGATTAAGGAGAGAAAGGCAACTATCCTTGGTGTTTATGAAGCAATTGATGAGCAGGAAATGCCGGATGTGATTGATTTTGGTATAAAGGTTCCCAACACAACCAAAGAGCTTCAACCGTTGGTAATGATAATTGCAATACAATTATTAACTTTAGAAATTGCCCGAATCAAGGGGATAGATCCCGATAGTCCAAAATTTTTAACAAAAGTGTCAGGAATCTAAAAAAGCTTTAAACTTTTTTCAGTTGGATAATACACGTTGTTAATTAAATTAATAGGAAATTTCCTACTTAAAAATCAAGATGCTTAATTTTTACAAATCATTAGAATATATAATTATTATATAGAAATAAAGAGAATATGTTTAAAGATGAAGTTAGAACATGTAGCAGTTGCTTTCAATAGTGAACCAGAAAGTGAAAATTTCTTCATAAATTTTTTTGGTCTTAAAAAGACAAGAGAATTTTTTGTTAGTTCTGATTTAGCAGAAAAGTTTTTTGGAATCTCTAAAGAGCTAAAAGTAATTAGCTATGAAAACGAACAATTTTCAGTTGAGGTTTTTATAACTGAAAATAATGTTAAATCAATGGATACTTTTACACATAATTGTATTCAAGTTGAAAATAGAGATAAATTGATTGAAAAGGCTAAAATCATGAATATTGATTATATACAAGTCCCTCGAAAAGAAAAAAATTCGTATTATCTGTTCATAAAAGATTCATTTGGGAATTTATATGAAATAAAATAATTAAATTATTTTTTGGAACCAAAACATTTTTTAGTTTATATTTTCTTGTGAAGAATGGATTATATTTATTAAATCATATTTTCAAAGAGGGATCCCTAATATGCCTAACTCGTTTAAATTGAAGCTACTGATTGGAGGAATAAATAGTACAGAAAATATCCCATTCTTTCAAAATATGAATTTTAATGAGAACGAATTTTTTCAAATTGGCGTATCTTTTAAGCCTTTTGAGTGTATATTTTCAAATGGAGATTCTTACTTATTTGTTGTATGGTATTTAAATCAGAATCAAAGATTTAATTTTATATATCCTTCTTTTTCTCGTGGTGCAAGTGCTGGATTCATTTATTTTGATCCCACCGAAGAAGTTGACCAAATCTTTGAAAAATTGAATAGTTGGGTACATATATATAGAAATAATTTAGGAAATATCCCAATTATTCTTATAGGAACCATTCGAAATCAGTTCTTTGAGGAAAATTATTCTCATCGGTTAGATAAATTTATCGATAGAAATCATATAGATGGATTATATTATAATACAGAAGATCCAGAAATAAATAAGATCATTAAGGAAGATTTATTTCGATTCTTGATTACTAAAATCAATAAATCATCCGAAAACATTCATAAATTATCTATGATTTTTCCGCTTGAAGAAAAAGACTTTAAAATATTTTCAAAATATTTTTCAAAATGTCCCATTTGTAAGCAAGAAAATCATCTTTCAAATTTAAAAAATTTTTTCTTTAATAAAGAAACTGAAGCTCTAGTTCTAAAAAACCAATTGATTGATCTTATGGAAAAATCAATTAATTTTGATGATATTTATCATAATAAGATTTCTATTGGAATTCCATGTTGTAAATGTTATGAAAAGATTTTTAAAAGTTCTGAAAAGTGATTTTTTCAGTTAAGGATTCCTGATTTTCTAAGTATCTCTTTATGATCAAAAGCTAATTTCATTTTAGAGATTTGGTTAATTGGTACAATATCTAAAGAGGAAGCATCATCTTGAGCTTTCGGGTTTTGAGTTTTCCTAACTGGAGTGCATAAAAAAGCTACTGAAACTGTATGACCACGAGGATCTCTATTTGGTTCAGAAAAAACCCCGATCAGTTTTTTTATTTGAACATCTAAATTAGTTTCTTCTTTAGCTTCTCTAACACATGCATTTTCAACAGTTTCACCAATATCTACAAACCCTCCCGGTAAAGCATGCTCACCTTGAAAGGGAGGATTTTTTCTTCGAATCAAGACAATTTTATTTTTTTCATAAAGAATAACAGCATCTACCGTCAATAAGGGAGTTTCTGGTTTAGACAATTTTTTTGTAATAATTGAAATTTTTTCTATTTTACTTTATGAATAATAGTTTTCTATTATGCCTTATTAAACAATTTTTTATGGATATAATTTTGGATCTCTTTCTTATCAACTTGCTCAGAAAGTGGGATAAATCCTTGCCCATAATCTGTATTTCCTCCTCCTTTACCACCGAAATTATTTACTAAGTCTTTAACAAGGTTCCCAATATGTAAGTCGGCTCCTTTTAAGGCGTCTTTATTCTTCATACCCATAACCATTATTCCATTTTTAAGATTATTCAATAGGAGCGTAACTGAATCTTTTGACGCATCCATTATTTTTTGATTTAGATTCTTCAAATCTTCTTGACTTAGATTTTCAAATTCTTTAATTACTACCAAAAGACCTTTATAATTCTCAGAATCCTTTAAAAGGGTTTTTATATAGTCATCATCTAAGAGGGTTGTCATTTTTTTCAACTTTTCTATTCCCTCCTTCCATTCAGCTTTAAGTTTTACTACTTTTTGCGGAATTTTTGTTTTTTTAATACTTAAGAATTCGGAAATTTCTGATAAGGTATCTCCCACAAATTTTTTCTTAGAAGTCAATTTTAAGTCCTTCTCATCATGTTCACCTGTTGCTAAGGCTTTATTGATATTTTTCCATTTTTTAAATAATTCTTTTACCCTAAAAACTAGATATTCTTCTTTCACATTTAAAATCTGTTCTAATTTCATAATCAGTGTTTTATTCCTCTCTTCAATTTTTTTCGTTGCTTTTCCCGCAGTATAGATTAACCTAACAACTCCATCTTGAATCTTCTGAGACTTTAGTATTTTAATTTCTCCAGTTTCTTTTGTATTATTTAGATGAGTTCCCCCACAAGCTTCAACATCAATTCCTGGAATTTCAACTATTTTTTTCAGCCTCGGATCTAGGCATAAATAGTAAATTTAAATCAATCCCCATTTTCACAATTTCATTTGCTCTCTTCCCTATTTCAGCAAGCTGAGAATCAGATAGTTGTTCATAATGAGTTATATCGAGATGAGACGTTTCATGTGTCTTTCTTGCTCCTGCTTGATTAATATGACTTCCTAAGATCTCCCGAGCCGCTGCATTTACGATATGAGTAGCTGTATGATGTTGAGAAAGTTGTTTTCTCCAATTAAAATCAACTTTAATGCTTACAGTATCACCTTCCCTAAATTTCGGAGTGTTTTCTAAAACGTGAATTATATGATTTCTTTGTTTAAAGACTTCTATAAACTTTTGATCATTTATTGTTCCTATATCATGTAATTGACCTCCAGAGGTCGGATAAGCAACAGATTTATCTACAATAACATAATTATCTATTATCTTCAAAACTTGGGCTTCATTTGAGATTTTAGTATAGTCATCGTAGTAAAGAGATTTCGTAGGAGAGATTCTATTTAAATCCAATTCTACTTCTTTCTCAGTAGAAAAAGTTTGTTCTGATTGTTCATGCTTTTGAACAACTAAACTATAGAAATTATCCGGGATATGTACTTTAATATTATAACTCTTCGCAGCTTGTTTTACCATCTCAGGACTTATCCCATTTGAATCATACATTTCAATTAAAGTATCTGTAGAAATTTCTCCTTTATCCAATTCCTTTTCTATGATTTTTTTCGCTTTCTTTTTAGTAGCATAATACTTACTTTTTTCAACTTCAAGTATTTCTCTCACTTCTTCCAAATTGTCTGAGACTTCAGGAAATAGATCCCTTAATTCTTTTGCGTGCCACTCACACACATCTCCTAAATTAATATCCCAATTAAATTTATCAATAAATCCTATAGCTCTACGGAAGATTACTCTTAGATTATATCCCCCTCCTATATTGGAAGGGAGTTTTCCATCATGGATAGCAAATAATAATGCTCTTGCATGTTCTGCGATTGAATAGATTCCTGTCATCGGTAAAATTTTTTGTCTTAAGTCTTTTACTTCCAAGTTTAATTTATCAGCTACTCGTTTCCAAGCAGCTTTCATATCATCCACTTCATCAATATTAAGAAATGCAGAATATTTCGAAAATTTATTATAAAGTTCTAAATCCAAATCTATTTTAGTAATTTTTCTCAACTTAGAAAGTACATAAGGAAAAATAGCTTCATACATATTTGGAGTACCTTGTGAAAACCAAGCTATCCTTTCTTGGCCCATTCCCATATCTAGTACCTTTAAACTTAATTCCCGTGGACCATCAGAGGTTTGCTCGAACATAGTGTAAACTTGGTTGAATAGTTCTACACCCCTACTGAAAAACTCTAAACTGCAACCAAATGAACCACCTCCAGCCCATGAATCTTCATGGATAAAGATTTCTTCTTTTGCAAGTCCAACACCTTTATGAATAAAGTCATAAATATCTGTAAATAGTTGATCTTGGTTCCATTCTTCTGGAAGAACAAAAACATGTTGACCTATCATCGTAAAGCCACAACAATGTGATGGTGTTACGCCTACATTCTCTATATCAACAAATCTTAAACAAAATTGGGGTATAATAAGCTTCTTTGCTGGAGGGTCGACTTCTCCGGTAATAACATAAGGTTGAAAAGCAGATATAGAAGCAATAGTAAATTCTGAAGTAGGGTTCCATCTAGCTACACATGGATACCTTTTGATAGGTTTATACCCACGAGGTTCAAGAATTTCAACAATTTTTTCCCATACACCTATATAAGACAATTTAACCTCTAAATTATTTTTTGTTATCACATTAAATCCACCAGAACAAATAGGGTCACCGCACAAGCCTCTATCTTCTTGAGTAGTCCAAAAATAAGTTCCACAATTTTTACAATTCTTGCGAATAAACCCAAGTGATTTTAGCTTCTTTACAGGAAAAAAAGCTTCAGGGTTTTTAGAAGTAATTTTTCTAAAAATTGATTTTAAATTTTTATCAGTTTTAGAATTCTTTAATAATTTAATATCTATTTTACTCAATAATTCCATTGATATACAAAATATTTAATTGTTAAAAAATAATCACTCAAAAACCATAATATTTACTATATTAAATTATAAAATAATTATTATATTGCTTTCATTCAAATAAGAAGGATATTATGCTTCCCAAAATCCCATTTTTTTAAACCTATGTATACTAATACTATTTAAGTGTAACATTTTAAGAGATTTTGAAATAGATTCCAACTGATTAAATCGTAAATCTATATCAATCAGATTATTTAAATTCACAATTGATTTAGGAAGTTCTTTAATTAAATTTCTATGCAAATCTAATACTTCTAATGAATTTAACTCACTAATATAATTGGGCAAAGTAAAAAGATGGTTATTAGAAATATATAACTGTTTCAATTTCTTCAGCTCTAATATCTCTTTAGGAATTTCTTTTATTTTATTATATTCTAAACTTAAAGTTGAAAGATTTTGAAATTTTGCTAATCCATTTGGAAAATGATCAAGATCACAAGAATCTAAATTGAGATTCGTAATTTGGTAAACTAAATTACTAGCAATTTTAGATTTCATATCATCAACTCCAATACATACCTTTCCAAAATCTACATCTCCATGTTGTTTTAAATCGATTAGATTTACAGGATGTCCCTGTTTAAATTTTAAAATTTTTGAGATGTAATCATAAATATAAAATTTTCTTTCCTCTAAATATTGAGGATACATTTCCCAAAATTCCTTTTCTTCCTCCCAATTTAAAATTTTCAATAAATAAGACCTTAATCCATTCGGAAACTTAGATCCGGTTTGCAGTATTAATACTCCGAGGACCTTCAATAAATTAAAAGGATAATTACTATAATCACATTTTATCGGCAAAATATTCTCCCAAGATGATTCTAGTGCTTCTTTTGTCAAAATTTGCTTATTTTCTATATAATTTCTTCTATTGATCCCACATTTAGTAACTATATTCAATTCTATTTCAAGCAATCGTTCAGATCCCATAATTGTTGCATTATTAACAGCCATAATTAAAGTAAATGAAGTGATTTAAATATTTATACATTTCCATATAGTAATAAATTAGGTAAATTACCGACAGATACTCCGTAATTTCGTTTAATATAACTTTTTACCCAACTTGCAGCTCTTGCTTTTTGGGAATTGGAATCTGCTTCTTTACATAAATTTAATCCAATTGCAATTTTCAATTGTATTCTTGGATCATTCTTATATTTTATAGCTAAACATTCAACAACTGGTTTAAAAATTGAATCTCTTTTCTGGTGAAAGCTCATTTTAAATACTTCCCGACATATTGTATTAAACTCAGAATTATATCCAAAATTTATATTAAAATCTGATTTTAACATTTGCTTTGCTTCACCTGGAGTTATGTCAATTCTATCAATGATTGAAATTATATCTTCAGCTAAAATTTTATATCTTATATCCTTATATCTTTGAGTTTTCCATATTTGCTCCCTAATTCGTGCAATAAATTGTCCCCTTTTTTTGGAAAAATATCGTAGAGGTTTGTATTTCTTTAAATTCCTCATTCCCGCAAACATGACATTTCATAGTTGATGAGATGTTCTTATTATATTTAAATTACTCTCATCCAATCATCATGTATTTCAAAATTCTCCAATTTAATTAGGAGATTTCCATTTTGAAATATCTAATGAAAATTATTATCACAAGATCGGGGTAACTCGAAGGAGTAGATATTGATTCAAAGGATTTTAGAATCACGAGATTATGTTTTAATTAAACGTTACCCTTACCATTATGCCTTGATGGATCACCGCATAATGTTCTATTTTGAAGGACGGTCCAAAAATGGGTTCCACAATTTTCACATTTTTTTCTTGAATATCCTAAATTCTTTAATTCCTTGGTAGGAAAAAACTTTTCTGGTTCCTTTGATGCAATTTTTTTAAAAACCTTCTTTAATTCTTTATCAGTTCTACAGTCTCGAAGGTTTTCTTTAAAAAAATTTACCTAAGAATTTCTAATCTCCTTATCCTAATTACTATAAATATAATAATCAAGACCAAAAGATCTGCAATAATTGTTTGATTCAAAGGATTTTCAAATAATTTAAAGGTAAATAAAAAATGTATCAAATAGTTCAATTTTAAACCACTAGGTAATCCATCTTCTTCTTATATGTATAACTAAGCGCATTAAAAACCAATTAGAATTTGATTGATGAGTGAATTTTCAGCTTTGCGTAAGTGTTCGATAAGTGTGGATTTACTGATGTTCATATATTTTGCGATTTGGGTAGCATTCAACCTTCGAGGCCATTCATAATACCCAAGATTTTTAGCTAGAAGAATTGCATCCCGTTGACGTGGTGTAAGATTATCAAGAAGGTTTTCTCTGGAATGATTAGGTTTTTGGACACGAACTAATTTTATTTTTCCGTATTTGTGGAGTTGCCTTAGAAATCTGTCAAGATACTGATTTTCAGTGATAAGGGAAAAGGTGATTTTTGATTTATTTCCGAAAAAGGGGAGATCAAAAATTATATCATCAAATAGCGAGAGCATTTCTGGATTTAATTCATTCGCGTTAAAAGCAGTTTGAGAAAAGTTAAGACTCACCAGACAAGTATGGATCACACCCTCAGAATGAAAAACCTCAAGAATCTTAAGATTTCCATCAACATAACTCATGGATAAAGTTTTTCCGGGTCTCAAATGTATGTCAAGAACAACGATCTTGCGTCCGTTCTCAAAATCAATCTTTAAAATATTTTTTCCTTCAATATAGTCAAAATCCTTGAATATTTGTTGATAGTCCATACCAAAATTTTTGAATTGAGAAGGATCCATCTCGATAACATATTTTCTCATGATATAATAAATTAATTTAAAACATATATATAAAAACCCTTACATGTAAGGGATTAATTTTATATTTTTTATAACCTATTATTGAGTCATGATAAGCCCTAAAGAAGATAAGCAAGAAGAGATCAATTTATATGACATTGGTGGAATGCTTGAAGTACCGATTGGTCATTTTGGGGGCCGTATAGCTACACAACATTTATTAAAGTTGTTAGAATTAGACAATAGTTCTAAAAGTCGCATATTGGAGGTAGGATGTGGAACTGGTTCGACAACATGTATGATTGCTGAAAGATATGCTGTAGAGATTGTTGGAATGGACCGTTCTAAGTATACAATAGAGACTGCGAGGAAGAAAGCAAAAACTAAAGGTCTTAAAAATATTAAATTCATCCAGGGGGATGTATATGATATACCTTTTGAAGAAAATTACTTTGACATTATCATAGCAGAAGCAGTTAATGCAATTTTAATTGATCGAACGAAAGCTTTTCAAGAATACAAGAGAGTCTTAAAGCCAAGAGGTATGATAGGAGACCTAGATGCTTATCTCGTAGAAGGTGCACCTGAGGAAATATCAACAGAAATTACAGATTTAATGAGGATAGTACTTCAAGAGGAGGTGCAAATATATAAATTATCAACTTGGAAATCGTTTTTCGAGAATAATGGATTAAAGATAGAGGAAATTCGTAAATATCGAGAGAACCTCCTAAATTTCACTTCTTTTAAAACACTTCATAAAGAAATGGGAACTATTAAGGCAATCAGAATTTTTTTAGAAATCTTTTGGCTCATTATTAAGAGCAAACCTTTCCGAAATTTTATTAAAAAAATGAGGAGTGTTATTAAACATGCATTTGCTAAAACAGGAAAAAAATACGACCATATAGGATATTTTGTATTAGTGGCAAAAATTCAATATAATGAATAAGATTTAATTAATTATTTATTTTATTTAAAAATTTTTCAGTTATTTAATCCTTTAGTCCAAGGTTTGATGTCGAGAATATCCTTCTTTAAAAAAGTCATAATCTAAAAGTTCAATGATCTCCGGAATAATTTTCAGGATTAATTTTCTCTTAC
>JARRLT010000120.1:0-6860 GCA_037386725.1 Promethearchaeota archaeon | reverse complement strand
CGCAACTGTTAATCAGCATCCGGCAAAAACAAAGCAGTATATCGGAATTTATGATAAGCTGCTGCACCCTGGAATGCTCAAGCCGGAGCGTGATGATTATCATCTGCCGAAGATTAGCACCCTCCATTTATTAAACAGATAAACAAACGGATTATATGAGGTGAAGTATGAAGTAATTAAAAGATTTAGGGTTCAAACTGCCTTAAAGCGGCTTAAGTAGTCGATAAAAGTACAAATCCCATGACAAAAGGCGTTCTGAATTTAACGAGTGCAATTTCAACTCTCAAGTGTTACAGTCGGACTGCTTGGGTTTTTGGTATGTAGGAGGGTGATTGACGTGCAGAAAGATAATTTTTGCTTTTGCAAAAGTGATGTCATGTCGATGTGTAAGGCGGGCAGTGAAGGCGAGCAAAGACGATGTAAATTCTACAAAAAATCATCTCATTCAGATAAATGCATGTATTTGGTGTTTGATGAATTCTGTGAATGCCTTGAAGCCCAGTTGGCTACCCGAAAATCAGGTCGATCGGATAATGACGATTTAGTCATAATAATATGCACTCCGGCTGGCGTTATTCCACAATCCAGACAGTGCACTTGCGCGCATGGTTGACAATCTTACTTGAGATACTGCCAAAAAGAAACTCCTCACTCCGTGAAAGCCCTTGCCTTCCGAGCACGATGGTGCTGTATCCGGTTTCATCCCGTTCCGACAGGATACATTTCGCCATAGAGGGGCAGTAGCGGACAGTTGAACGGATTGATACATTTTCAGAAGCAAAACCTTTCTTGATCAACAGCTGCCGATAATCTTTTAGCATAACATCGACTTTTTTCTCGTATTGAGTGAACCATTTTTCCTTCTCGGTAGACGTAGGGAAGTAGTCTTCTTCAGCTTCAGGAATTACGTGCAGAATAGTAACCTTGAAGCCCGGCAAGCCCCCCAGGAGCTGTCCAACGTATGATACAGCCCGGCGTGCGTTATGCGATTCATCCACGGCAATTAAAATATTTTTATTAAAAACTTTTTCCTCATTTTCAGCTTTTGTACCGCTTTTGCCCATGTGCCCCTCCATATTTTTCGAGTTAGTGCGAAAAATTACGCCGGAACACGGCGACGATCAAATACCCGATACGTGCTTAAACTCTTCCAGATCGGACAGCAATTGAGCTGTGTTTTCATAAAACCAGTTGGCTCCTTTTGAAAAATGCATCAACACTTGATTGAGCGATTCCGGAATATAGGGATATATTTTTTTCAAATTAGCCACCCGATTATGGAAAACAATGTTTAAATCTTCATCTCTCAGTATGTCGAGATGGGGGCAGTGTTGATTTTTTAAATCAAACAACAGCACATCTCCTTTCCCGGCCAGAAACATCAGAATGTTTCCCAACCCAAAAAGGTCATAGCTGAAAATGTTTTCCCGATGCCGATAGTTAAAATCGAAATCAATCCAGCGATACCGATTTTCTTCCCGGTCAATAAAGATATGATCCCGTCTGATGTCACCGTGCTTTTCGCCGTTTTTATGCAGAAACTCGATTGCGCGGATGCACTCCATAAAATTATCAAGTATGTCAGGAAACAATTCCATAAAGTAATGATGATGATTCAAATTCAAGCTTTCTATAAATTTAAAAAGCGGTCGACCAAGGATAAGATCAATAATGCGCACAATGTTTCCTTTTTCATCTTTAACAGCAAATCCCTGCATGAAATTTTTATGACCAGCGACCAGATCTAAAATTCGTGCCTCTTTTTTTGGGCTGCGAAAACAGTCAAACTCAATCCCTCCGATATGGGACTTGAATTTTTCAAAAAATACACCAAAATTTCGTTCAAAAGTATACGTTACATTAGCACCAAGATTAAAAAAGCCAGGTAATTTTCTCTCACCAGTATTTTCTAAATCGGCATATCTGTCCGAAAAGTAATAAAGTTTTACTTCTCCATTCAACTCATTTGAAAAATTATATCCATTCTTCGCTTAGTATCCCGCCTTTTATCCCGATCACAACCCTTTTTATCGGAACCTTGCGAATAGCCCGATCAACTGCTTGTTGAGTCATTCCTAATAACCCTCCACAACAAGGGACTTCCATCATTACTACTGTTAAAGTATTGATCTTTGCATCGTCTATTAAACTGCGAATTTTCTCTATATATGATTCCCTACCTTGATCTAACTTAGGACAAGCAATCGCAATAGATTTTTCTTTCATGAAATCTCTATGAAAATCGCCATATGAGTAAGCAACACAATCTGCAGCAATTAACACATCTGCTCCTTGATAATAGGGTGCTTGGGGATTAATTAAATGCATTTGTATTGGCCATTGCCTTAAAGTAGATTGAATTTTTTCAGATACCTCATCTTGTACTACTGGTGCACTGAATGTCATAGTTTGAGTAGAAGGGCATCCACACTGATGGGATTGCTCGCTAAAAATCCTTTTAACCTCTCCAGTATCCACTTGTTCATTCTTCTTCATTCCTTCTAAATGCTTTTCAACCTCTTCTTCGTCAAATTCTAAAGCTTCTCTTTCAATAATTTCTAGGGCGCCTTGGGGACATTCTCCGATACAAGCCCCTAAACCATCGCAAAAAACTTCATTCACTACTTTCGCTTTACCATCGACTATAGCTAAAGCCCCTTCAGCGCATCCGGTTACGCAATTACCACAACCATTACACAATTCTTCATCTATTTTAATGATTTTCCTTCTAACTTTATTTTTACTATTTGCTACAGTCATATTTATAACAATTTTCCTGTGTTTTTCATGTTTTTCACGAACATGTTCAATGAGTGGGAATTGCAATCTTTGATCTCATATGAATATTATATTAAGAAAACTTTAAAATAAGAGAAAAAATCAATCCTAATTATGAAAATTATAATTATTGGTAATGGCGTTGCAGGAACTTTCTCGGCTCAAAACATCCGAAATAGAGATGATGATGTTGAGATTCATATATATTCCGAAGAAAAATATAATTATTATACAAGGATTAAATTACCTGAAATTATAAGCGAAAGACTCACTATTGAAGATTTAATCGTTTTTAAAGACACATGGTATAAAAATAAAAAGATAAAAGTTCATTTAAAATCAAAAATTAGAGAAATTGATCCAGAGAATAAGACTATTACACTGGAAAATAATAATGAAAAAGTTAGTTATGATAAACTCATACTAGCTACGGGGAGTTTACCCAATGTTCCTCCAATAAAGAACGCTAAAGAGATGATAGGAAAAGGAGAATTTACATTACGATCTATTGAAGATGCCTATGAAATTAGGAATTATATTAAAGAAAAGAATTGTAAAAAAGCGATTATTATTGGTGGAGGGTTATTAGGATTAGAATTATCACGGCAGATCAAAAACTGCGGTTTAGATACCAGAGTCATTGAATATTTCCCCAGATTACTTCCAAGACAACTGGATCCAGATTGTGGTGATATGTTAAAAGATGAGATTGAAGATATGGGTATAAAAGTTGACCTTGATGCTAAAACTGATAAAATAATAGGAAAAAATTCAGTTAAGGGGGTAGCACTTAAAAATAATACAACTTTTGATGCTGATATCATATTAATTCAAGCCGGTGTGACACCTAAAATAGATCTTGCAAAAGAAGCAAATTTAGAGACGAATAAAGGTATTATTGTAAATAATCATTTAGAAACAAATGCGAATGATATTTATGCGGTAGGGGATTGTATAGAATATGATAGCCAAACATGGGGAATTATCCCTGCTTGTGTGGAACAATCAAAAATCATCGCAGCATCAGTATTAGGGAATAAAGAAGAGGAATATGAAGGAACAACGCCTCAAACTACCCTAAAAATCGTTGGAATCGATCTTACATCTGTTGGTGTTTACGATCCTTCAGAAGAACTTGGAGGCGGCTGGCAAATTTTAAAAAAATCAGATAGAAAAAACAAATGCTACAAAAAGATTGTGCTAAAAGATAATAAATTAAAAGGTGCCATTTTATTCGGAGAGAAAAGTGGAACAAAATATATTCAACAAAATATTAATGCTGAGGTTAACCCGAAAGAAGTAAGAAAAGAGATGGATATGCGAATATATAAATGTTCTTCTTGTGGAGCAGAATATGATGAAGCGGAGAAAGAAATTCCATTTGATGAATTACCAGCTGATTGGAAATGCCAGAATTGCGGAGCCCCAAAAGATGGATTCGAAGAGATTTTATAGTTATAAGTTCTCTTAATTGAATTCATATTTCGATATATTCCCTTTTTTTAGTTCTTACAGAATCAACATTATCCGTTGATTTATTATAATAATTAAGTTTATAATCTGCTTAGATTGATTTCTATCTAGGAATTCAAAAATTAGGTGAAAAATTAAAATGACGCATTTAGAGTTGTTACCGAATGTATATTTTGTTGGATATGTAGATTTTGAGGTGAGAAACTTTCATGGATATTCAACACATAGAGGGTCGAGTTATAATTCATATATCGTGAAAGGAGAAAAAACAGTTCTTATAGATACTGTGAAAGAACCGTATTTTGAGTATTATCTTAAAAATATTAAAGAGGTCTGCGATCCTTCGGAAATCGACTATTTAATTGTGAATCATGTTGAACCGGACCATTCAGGGTCTTTTCCCTATATCCTCAAATACTTACCGAATGCAAAAGTTATCTCTTCCGTACGAGGAGTTCATAGTCTTAGAAAACATTATCATCAGCAATTAAAGGAAGATGTTTTTAATAAAATAAGATCTGTTGAAGACGGGGATACTTTGGATATAGGAAATGGGAAAAGCTTTGCTTTTGTACCTATACCTATGATTCATTGGCCTGATTCAATGGTATCTTTCATGAGTGATGAAAATGGTAAAAATGTTTTATTTTCGAATGATGCATTTGGGCAGCATTTTGCGACATCGAAAAAATGGGATGATGAAAATGATCTTTCTGTCATAATGCAAGAAGCAGAGAAATATTATGCCAATATTCTTTTACATCTATCGGGTCTTATCAAAAGAGCCCTTCTAAAAGTTGGTGGTTTACCAATAAATGTAATTTGTCCATCTCATGGAGTATGTTGGCGAAGTCATATAGATAAAATTCTCGAAAAATATAAGCAATGGTCTAGAGGAGAAATCGACGAGAAGCAAGTATTAATAGTTTATGATTCAATGTGGGGAAGTACTGAAAAGATAGCGAAAGCTCTTTATAAAGAAATCCAACATAGAGGTATTCGCGTGAAAAGATTTAAATTAACTCAAGCAGATTATTCCGATGTGATTACTGAAGCAATGAAATCACGAGCAATTTTAGTTGGCAGTCCCACCCTTAATAATGGGATATATCCCACCGTAGCTGAATATTTGAGTTATCAAAAGGGATTAAAACCAATGAAAAAAATTGGTATGGCATTCGGATCTTTTGGATGGGGCGGTGGGGCGGTAACTTTAAAGAACTATTTCTTAATTCTTTATTATATTTCATTCTACATATTTTTGAACAGAAGAGATTAATTTTTTTATTTAACCATACTTTGGCAATCTCATATATCTTAAGATAATTGTTTAATTTACTGTACCAATAAACATCAATCTCTTTATTACAAAAAGCACAAGATCGAGATGGTTGCTGTCTCTGAAGTTTTTCTAATTCATCGGACTTTAATATTTTAAAACAATCGCAACAATGGAATTCTAATAGGTTAGATTGCCATAAAGAAAGGATCTGTTTTGCAGAAAATTCAATATTATCAGATAAAAAATCGTAAATATTTAATTCATTTCCACATCTCCAACATTTTCTCTTTTTGAAATTGCCAGAACTTTTCTTTTGTTTAATTAACACCCGTAACTCTTGAATCTTTTTCCATAGTTCAGCATTATTTAATTTTCGAAAAAACAATAACTAATCCTAACCCCAATAATAAATTTTTTTCCTAAGACTATCTTAATAAAGCAATATAACTTCGATTTAATAAATAAAATCCTTATCTTTTAGAATAATTAGTTTTCTTGGATTATTTTTTTAACTCCATCAAGAAAATTGGTCACCTTAAAGTCTGGTTTAATTCTTTTCTCTTCTAATTCATGTTTATGTTTGACACCGTGTCCCGTTAAGAGGTATACTGTTCGACATCCTGCATTTATTCCAAGCTGAACATCACTGGGATGGTCTCCAATCATCCAAGAATTTTTAAGGTTAATGCCATGTTCGGATACGATATCTTTTATAAATTTCGTTTTAGGTTTACGACAATCACATTGCATATCTTTTGTATGTGGACAAACATATGTTTTCTCAATTTTGATATTATTTCTTTCCAATTCATTTATCAAGACAGAATTAAATTCCCAGAAATCATCCTCAGTGTAATATCCTTTTCCAATTCCACTCTGATTAGTAATAATGAAGAAGATATATTCTTTTTTTAACAGATTCAATCCTTCAATAACACCAGGGAGTAACTTAAAATCTTCCACTTTATGAACATATCCTGAATCTTCATTCAAGGTTCCATCCCTATCCAAAAAAATAGCTTTATTCATTATATTCTACATTTATTAACAAAATAATTTAACGATATTTAAGAATAGTTATGGCAATTTATTTAATTTTTGAAAAGGGTAAATCTACTAAAATTCAAAATATAATGAGATACTATGTTAAAATTTGAAAGAAAAAAATTAAATCTTCTGATAAAGTTTTGATATCTCTTCATTTAATTTAGAATTAAAGAATACTGGTTGGGGCCAATTTCCTACATTGGCTCCTAAAGGGATTAAATATTTACGTTCCCTTAGAGTTATAAATGTTGAAATTATAATACCTCCGAAAAAATTTGAG
>JARRLT010000119.1:0-14560 GCA_037386725.1 Promethearchaeota archaeon | reverse complement strand
ACATTAGAAATATTAAAATATTCTGTAGGCGATACTGTTTATTTTGAAATATTAGATAATAGTTTTTCAATTCGTCTTCATAATTTGCCATGACACTCATAATAATATTTGTATTATATTCGTCGCAATATTTTTTAAGATCTTTTGTAATAGGATCTTTCCAATCATCAGAATTATGCATTTTTTGGAAATGCTTGGGATGTTCTTCAGTTAACTCCCCTTCTACCCTGATGTTCAGGTCGTCTAATTCCACCCGCATTTTTTTAAGGATTGAAAACCTCTTACTACTCAAATCAAAACTGGTTAAACCTTCTTGCGATAATACTTCAGCAAATGAATTAAGAGCACTCATAAGGCCTCCAAAGAGTTGTACATCTACTGTTTCATCAAAAACACGGTGAAATAAGACAACACCTGAATTTTGATTGAGAATCCAAATATCTTGCAATAATTTAACCATAATTTAACTTCTAATAACCCAATGACGTCTAAATTTTAAAAAATTAAATTAAAATTTCTTATTATTATAATACTCAATTAATTAATTATTTGTACTATAATTAAAATCTGTTTTTTATTTAATAAAAAATATTGACAAGAAATTATAAAGACAAAAAATTAAACAGGTCTTCTGATATATCCTAAGTAAGCAAAAGCAATGCCAAGAACACTAAAGATCCAACCAAGATAATAGAATAAAGTAAAACCGGGAGATCCTCCTAAAATAAGAATCCTATCGATGAAAAAATTTAAAAAAATTAACATAAAACTTAATGACATAAGAGTTAGAGATAAAAAAGCCCTTTTGAATGCGGGTCGTTCAACTGTATTATATGATTTAATTGAACGAATCATAAATGGTATATAGATTATAGACATAAATCCAAAAATTAATAGAAATGCAAAAGCATCTAATAAAACATTTCCTTGAATATAAATAATTAAAACATAGAAGCATGTGAAACCACCATAGATTCCTACGAAATATTTTAGTATTGGATGGTAATTATCTTCAAAAACGTTTACTTTTAATATGTAGGAAATGAAAATCGCAATTGCTACAAAAAACTCACTGAATCTAAAATCTTTAATTCTATAAATGAATTGTCCTGATATTGAATTTGGATTAAATAAGCTAATGAGATCAAAAGCGACTAAAATCTTAGAAATCCAAGAAAAGATGATAGCAATGAGATAATTTAAGAAAATTAGAAAAAGCATTAATGTTAATTTATGTCTTTTTTCCTTATATCTTTTCAGAATTAAAATTAACATTACAACAGCGATTATAATGATGATAGATTCAAATATAAATCCGATAAAATTTAAGTATTGAATATTAGGAATACTCATTTTGATCCTATTATTTGAATTAATTTTTTAAATTTATTAATAATATTATCCTAATAATTCATTTTAACTTTAACTTATTTATATTTTTATAGGTTTATAGGTATGTTAAAATTAAAATACTATTGAACCTAAAAAATTTCAATTTATAGATGTCTACAAATAATAGTTGAACTAGGAATTTATGAGCGAATATAAAAGGGAGATGGAATTTTTAGAAGAAGTTATTAATAGGAGTATTGAAATCTCAATTTGGTTTAAAGATCACAGATTTGAGGTATTTAAAAAAAGTGATAATTCATTAGTCACTTCAACAGATCTTGCCATCCAAATTTATATTATCAAAGAACTCAAAGATCGATTCCCCAATGATCAGATTATTGCAGAAGAAAGTTCAAATTTCGGTTTAAGCATTAGTAAAGATTTAATTTTAAAATGCTATAAGGATCTAAACATTAAGATAAATAATCAACTTGCTCAACTACTTGGAAATACTGGGGAGAAAGGAGATAGAAAATGGACAATTGATCCAATTGATGGTTCCATCGGTTACAAAAAAGGATTAACTTACGCAATAGGTTTATCGCTGTTAGTGGGAAAAGATGTAAAATGTGCTATTATTGGAGTTCCAAAATACATTAATAAGGAAACAACCGTTTTTAAAGCAGAAAAAAACAAAAGTGCTTTTTCAAGTATAAATTTTGGTCCTTATAAAAAAATTGGAGTAAGTAAACAATCTCAATTATCTCAAGTAGTATTAGCTCACTCACTTCATCATGATAAGCCCTGGGTAAGAGAATTTGCTGATAAAGTTGGAATAGATCATAGAATCCGAATTGATAGTATGGCTAAATATTGTATGGTAGCGGATAGTTCCATTGATTTATATTTAAGACCATTAAGTTCAAATAGATCATATTCTTGGGATTTCGCTCCAGGAGATCTTATTGTAAGAGAAGCAGGGGGATTAGTAACTCAATTAAATGGAGATCCCTTAATATATAATAATAAAACTTGCGTTGTTACTTCAAAAGCTCTAATTGTTTCAAATAGTTTGTTATATGAGAAAACAATGAAAATATTAGATCAAATAATTTGAATTAGTATTCATCCATTAAACTAATGTCTTCATCTTCTAACCTTTCATTGTCTTTTTTCTCAGTAGTTTCATAATTCGTTAAATCTGAAAATGAAGAACCTTCTTTTATAACATTAAGAATTATATGGGTATTAGTTCTTTTAATAAATGGTGACGCATGAATTTTCTTAATCATTTTACTCAAATCTATTCTAGATTTGAATCGAGCAAAAATAACTGCATCATAATTACCAGTTACATCATAAACGCCAAAAATGTAAGGATTTCGGGCAATTAGTTTTTCTACTTCGATCATTTTTCCTTGCGAGATTGTAATTTCAATAAGGGCTATAATATCATATCCTAATTTTTCATAGTCAATTTGAATTCCATATCCTTTAATAATTCCTTCTTGTTCTAAAATCTCTACATGTCTCTTAATTGTTACGGGTGATTTACTCAGTTTATCCCCGAGACCACGAAATGATATTCTTCCGTCTTTGCTTAATTCCTTAAGAATATCCATATCAACATCCTCAATATTATATGGCTCTTCAGATGTCATAAAAAATCATTAATTTTTAAAATCTATCCTAAGTATTAAAGACCTATTAGGGATCATCCCTAATCACAATTTATTTGTCTTTAAGGAAAATTTAAGCCATTCTTTTCGATCAATACCTATAACCTCTTTTACTTCGGGTATATCTTCAAAATAATCTAAATTCTCATAAGATTCTTTAAATCTTTCAACAATTTCGTGAGCCTGATAATATGCTTCCGACTCAATTAACTTATCATATTGTTTTAATATCCAAATTGCATAAGCCTTAATTTGAGAGGTTAGATAATTTTTTTGAACATTTTGAGAAATACTTTTAATAAATTTCACTTGTTCTTCCATATAATCCGGTAAATTTTTATTGACAGCAATTCTCATAATCTTATCTGCTAAAATAATTGCTTTGTCATATTCATTATTTAACTTAAAAGTTTGCGCTTCTCGCTTTAAGTTTTCCATTTGTTCTATAATTTCTAGCTTTTTTAGATGATCATCAATAGATTCCTTACGCTTATTCAAAGTTTTACTTTTCTGGTTATTAGGTTTTTTGGGTTTCATTTCATTAACATCCATTCTTATATTTCTGATAATAATAGAATAAGATTTTAAATATAAAAATATGGTATTTAAATCGATTATCAAAGGGGAAATGATAATAAATTATTTCTGTACAAAATTTAAGATTGAGGTTTGAATAATATTTTTATTCCTTTGAAAATTTGATAACTTTATTCCAATTAATCTTACTTTTTTCTTAAGATCAGAAAATTCTTTAAATAATTCTAAGACTACTTCAAGAGTCTTTCTTGGATCACAGATTGGAAAGTCTAATGATTTAGAACGAGTAAAAGTTTCAAAATCCTCAAATCTAATCTTTAAAGTAATTGTTTTATAAGCTATATGATTTTTAACTAATTTTTTATTAATCCTTAGGTTGATCTCTTCAATTGTATCTAAAATTTTATCAAATTTCTTAGTATCCTCATAAAAGGTCCTCTCTTTACTAATTGACTTTCTTCCCCTATGAAACTCCTTTACTTTTCGGTTATCAAATCCTTGAACCACTTTCCAAACCCATTTGCCATTTTTTCCAAATAAATTGATCATTTGGGGCAAACTTAATTCTAAGATATCACCTATTTTTCGAATCCCATTTTTATAGTAAAAAATTTTGGTTTTCTTCCCAATGCCGGGTATCCTTGTAATATCCATATCCTTTAAGAAATCTTTTAGATATTCTGGTTTAACAATAGTAATACCATTAGGTTTATTATAATTGCATCTACTAAATCATCGATAGGTATCTGCAGACCCGGACCGTGCTAATAGCCCTACATCCTTAAAACTTTTACATTTTTCAGTAATATCTAGGTAAGCTTCATCAATACTTACCTTTTGAAATGACACAGCATAATTTTTTAGTAAACTCATAACTTTTTGGGATACTTCTGAATACTTTTTATGATTTGGTTTAAGGTAAATACCATGAGGACATAGTTTATACGCTTTTGAAATAGGCATTGCTGAGTGAAGACCAAACTTTCTGGCTTCATAAGAACAAGTAGATACAACACCTCTTCCATTTCCTTCTTTAGGGTCAGCTCCAATTATTACTGGTTTTCCTTGAAATTTAGGATTATCTCTTATCTCCACCGCTGCAAAAAAACAGTCCAGATCGCAGTGGAGAATGTATTGGGCCATAAATTATAAATCCGTACATTATATTTTTAATAAAAATTATTTCTAAAATGAAAAAATACCTCTATTAATAAAAAATGCAGGAGTCCGAGATTAATTTTAATTTTTAATTTGAATTGATTAATTTTCAATCTTTTTTTATAAATGATATACGCTACTATTTAATTCATTTGAATTATTTTTAGGATATTAAACCTAATTATTTATTTAGCGTTTTTATATTATTTCTTATGGACTCTGATGAAATATTAAAACTTAAAAATGACGTGGTAAAAGCAGCGAAACAAGTATACGAAAAAGGTCTTGTAGAATCTGGAGAGGGAAATGTTAGTTCTAGAATTCCTGAAAAAAACGAGTTATTAATTACCCCAACTTTCAATAAATACTATAATCTTAAAGAATCGGATATTGTGCATATAAAATTTAATGGAACTCTAATAGGACTGTTTGGGCGGTTCAGTTGAGATATCTGAATTTGCACTTGCTCATTCAGAAAACTTAGCTCTTCGAGTTTTAGATGCCTTAGGAACTAAGAATGGTGTACTTATGGCTAATCATGGAACTTTGGCTATCGGTAGATCTGTAGATCATGCCATAAAGATTAGTGAGTTGATTGAAAAGTTAGCAATGATTTACTATGGTGCAAAACAATTAGGTAATATAAATGATATTGCTGAGAAAAGTTGTGGAAAATTTTTAAAAGATTTTGAGGAAAAATTTTCAACAACCTTGAATTAAGAAATAAATGTAATTAATTTAGTTTGAAATTACTTATATCTTCCAAGGAAAAGCCCTTATATCTTTAAAATACTAACTTTTTAATATAATATTAATTATTTTTAATATGGTTACCGAAGATAAATTAGAAGAACTTAAGTCAGATTTGGTAAAAGGTGCTAAAAAACTTTATAGTAAAGGCCTAAATGAGGATAATGAAGGAAATATAAGTATAAGAGTTAATTCTGAAAGTTTGTTAATAACACCCACAGCTAACCAATATGATACTCTAACTAAGGATGATATTGTCCATATAGATTTTGAGGGAAATCTTTTAAGTTCGGGTAAATTGCCTTCTACAGAAACAAAATTACATATTGCTTTGTACAATTCACGGAAAAAGGTGAATTGTGTAGTACATACTCATAGTTCTTATGCATCTATGCTTTCTATTTTGAGGAAATCCATCCCTATTATTATGGAAGAACAAGTGATATATTTAGGAGGTTCAATCGATGTGGCTCCTTATGGAGAAGCGCACACTGAAGAAGTAGGTGAATTAGCTCTAAAGGCTCTTGGGTACAAAAATGGGGCTTTATTAGCAAATCACGGAGTAATAGTATGTGGTAAATCAGTAATAGATACTGTAAAATACGCAGAATTCGTTGAAAAATTAGCTAAAATATACTGGGGTACACTCCAAATCGGAAATCCTTATACTCTCGAAGATAAGGATTTGACCAAATTTAAACATATGTTTAAAAGTCTATTCTCAAATTGTTCAAGAAAACTCTTAAAAGATCTATAAATTTTTATATTCTCCAAAAATCCACAATTATACTTTTTAAGAAAATTAACTAAATTTTATAAAAATTTATTACTTTAATTTTCTTAGAATGTTATATGCCAATTATTTCACTTCAAGTAAGCGAAGATTTACTAGAACGTTTTGAAAACGTTAGATTAGCCACGGGATTTGGCTCTAAGAGTGAAGCTCTTAGAGATTCAATTGTTAAATTTATCGAAAGTTATGAAAGAATGGAAAACATGGAGGGATATAAAATTATGACCATAAGTTTAGTTTATCCATTCAAAGAAGTAATTATAAACGAAATAAATGAAATCTACTCTCAGTTTCATCAAATTATAAAAACTATCACAGATTGGAGAATTGTTGAAAAAAAGATTGAAATCTTACTAGTAGTAGGTGAATTTGGTCTTATTAAGGATTTAAAAAACAAATTATCTAATATTAAGGATGTAATTTGTTCTATCAATGAAATAGTAATTGATTAAGGATTAAACAAAGCGTAAAGAAAAATCTACCTGCTTGGGCGGGAATTGAGTAATTTCACTAGTACTAATTATATCTGGTTCACATTCCACATACGATATTATATTTTCGATATTAATTCCCCCAGATATTTCAATAATTACTTTTTCTCTTAAATTATGTGCTTTAAGCAATGAAATTGCTTCTTTTACTTTTTTAGGACTCATATTATCAAGCATAATTATATCTGCACCCTTTTGAGCCGCTATTAGTGCATCATTAGCATTTTCTACTTCAATTTCAATTTTCTTAGAGAAACTCGCATTTTCATTCACGTCATCTAATAATCTTTTAATGTCACCATTGTAATATCGTAAGTGGGTATCTTTTAATAAGATCATATCATCTAAAGAAAATCTATGTGTATCTCCTCCTCCCATTTCTACGGCTTTTTTCTCAAAAATTCTTAATCCAGGCAGTGTTTTTCGAGTACATGCTATTTTTGTTTTCTTAGCAGCTTTATCTATAATCTCTAAATAATATCTTGTTGAGGTGGTTAATGCACTCATATGCGTGAGTATATTTAACGCAACCCGTTCTCCTAATAAAATCTCTCTAGGATACCCATTGATAATTGCAATTATATCTCCTTTTAATACCTTCTCACCGTCATCTTTCTTTATTTCGATTTCAACACCCAAAATATTGAATAGGAGTTCTATTTCTTCTAATCCCGAAACATATCCAGAATTTTTACAAATTATTTTTGCTGTTATTTTGGAGTCATTTGAGATAAATTTTGAAGACACATCATCAAAAGAACAATCTTCTTCTAAAAACTCACGTATTTTCCGTTCAATTATAACTTTATTATATCTCATGATTACTTTATTATGGTAAAATTTAAACTAAAATATAATAATATTCTAATTTATGAATCAACCCGAAAAAATCTTCATAAAATGTAATGAAATAAAGTTGGAAGCAGAAATCTTTACTTCTGATTCCCAAAACAATCCTATTGTCCTCATTTCTCATCCACTGGGGGGTTCTATGAATAACAATGTTGTTTCGGGTATATTTCATTTCTTAATTAAAAAGAAAATTTCATCAATGAGGTTTAATTTTAGAGGTGTTGGTAAATCTACTGGTAGTTCTTCTGGGGGTAAAACTGAAATAAAAGATGTAAAATGTACTATAGAATATCTTTTAAAAGAAAAAAATTATAAAAAGGTTCTTATCTGTGGTTATTCATTCGGTGCGGCAATTGGATGTTCAGTTGTCAATGATTTTGATAATGTAATTGGATTTATTGCGATTTCTTTCCCTTGGGATTACATGGGCAGGTCATTTAAAAGATTATCTCAAACTAGTAAACCTAAGTTATTTATTCAAGGAGATCAGGATCAAATTGCATCTTTTAGTAAATTTAAGGACCATTATAGATTTTATGATGAACCGAAACAATACCAAATTATCAAGGGAGCAGATCATTTTTATTGGGGATATGAAAATAAGGTAGCAAATTATGTTTTTGAATTCTATAAACCTCTTGCTTAAATTACTTTTCTGAATCATTATTTACTTTCAAAAATTTTTCTATTTAAGAATTTTTCTACCTAATCATCTTGGCATGTAATAGATTGCTTTAGAGGATTAATTAAAAAAGTATCTACTTTTCATCAAGCTTTTTCATCAAATTCTTTACAATAATAAATGTATCAGAAATTACATCAATATCTACTTTATCTGGTGTATCCATTATGCTGTGGGAATATTTCGCCGCAATTGGAGTTGTAAAATCAATCGCTTTAATGTCTAATTGGTGAAAAGGCACAGAATCAGTATGAGCTCCTGAAAGTAATATATGTCCTTTAATCTTAAAGTCCTCTTCTTTTTCATATCCTTCTAAAATTGACATAATTCGTGGATCACTTTCCTTTTTAGGAAATACTCCATAGGATTTAACGTATTCAACTTCATTGGAATGTTCCTTACAAGAAACCATATCAAAATTGATTTGATATACATTATCTTTAATTAACATATCTTTATGTGCATCCACAAAAAATCTTGAGCCCATTGTTCCTATTTCTTCTGCAGAAAATTGGCAAAACCATATATTGAAATTATTTAAAGGATTTTGTTTAAAAAAAGAACTTAATTCAAAAACTAAAGCCATTCCTGTAGCATTGTCTAATGATCCAATTGATTTATTGCCCGTTTCATTAATCATTACCATGATGATTGAAAAGATTATTAAGCTTGAAGTGATTATAAGACTAATTTCTGAAAATATTAAGAACGACCCTCCACTCTGTTTTAAAAGTTTGGGACTTGGAATCTAAATGAGCAGACACAATTATATTTCCTGCGTCTTCTTCTTTTAAATTTTTAGCTGGAAGTTTACTAATAACATTGGTTGATGATATAAAAGTTCCAAAATGTCTTTCCCAAAATCCTCTTAGTTCTGGATGCCTAAAAACCTTGTACATGGAAAGAACCCCAATTGCAGCCAGACCAATTGAAATTAGAAAAAAATATGGATAAAGATATTTAAAAAATAATAGTGTTAAAATTACAATAATATTCATTAAACCAATTAGTTTTATTAGTTCTTCTGAATAAAATGTTGAAAATTTAAAATTCTGTAAAAGAATATGCTCTTCATTATAACCTAAAGACTTAAATGTATTGATAGTCAGATCTACTGCTTTTTCTTCTCCTTTCGTTCCCGACAACCGAGGAAAACTGAAGGTCTTAATATATTTGTCAATATTTGATTTTAACGATTTATCTTCTTGATTAACCATCATTTTAAATCTTCATTAATAGAGGTTTGTTATGTGTTCTGATAATAATAATTGTTTTTTATAATTTATCTTAAATGAATTTTATTTAATATTTTTATATATAAAATTTATAAATTTCTGTAAGCTCTTTTTCTTAATTTAAAAAACATACCCTTTGATTATACACTTTATGAATGTCTCAGATCTTGATGGAAATGGATTGGATTCAAATCAAGTTTCAGAAAGGTTAGAAAAGTACGGATATAATGAAATCAGTACTAAAAAGCAAAATACCTTACTACTATTAATTAAAAAATTTTGGGGATTCACTCCTTTAATGCTCATGCTTACTATAATTTTAGAATTAATTATCAATAAATTAGATGAAGCAATTATAATAGGGATATTACTCCTTTTCAATTCATTTTTATCGTATTTCCAAGAAAGAAGAGCAAATTCAGCGTTAGACCTTTTAAAATCAAAACTGGAAATTGACGTACGAGTGAAAAGAGAAGGTCAGTGGATCTTAATTCCTTCCAGAGAATTAGTTCCTGATGATTTAGTAAGATTAAGATCAGGAGATTTTGTAAGCGCAGACATAATGATAAGTGAAGGTAGTATTGAAGCTGATCAATCTGTCATCACAGGAGAATCAAATTTAGTCCAAAAAAAGTTAAGGGAGATTACATTTGCGGGATCGATAATCAGAAAGGGTGAGGGAACGGGCAGAGTAATTTCTACGGGAAAAAACACCTTTTACGGTCGTACAGTAAAACTAGTGGAATTGGCGCGACCTAAACTTCATATTGAGAATATAATATATAAATTAGTAAAAAATCTAATTTTGATAGTAGTTGTTTTATTTGTTATTACTATAATTTTCTCTTTTATTAAAAATTTTGATATGCTTAAACTACTACCTTTATTAATTGTATTATTAGTTGCTGCGATACCTATAGCTTTACCAACTATGATGACCGTAAGTTTAGCTATAGGGTCATTAGAATTGTCGAAAAAAGGGGTATTGATAACAAATTTAGATGCAATTGAAGAAGTTGCGATGATGAATATAATTTGTGTTGACAAAACTGGGACACTAACATTTAATAAACTCCATGTTTCAGATATAATTACCAATAAAATGTTTAAAGAGGAAGAGGTTGTTCTTTACGGGGCATTAGCATCACATATTGCTAATGAAGACCCTATTGATATGGCATTTATTGAAGCAGCTAAAAAATTTAACTTAAACATTGACAATTTTCATATTTTAGAATTCATTCCGTTTGATCCTAATAAAAGAAGAACTGAAGCGATAATAAAGACAAATAATAAAAAGTATATTATTATGAAGGGAGCGATCAATGTAATTTTTGATTTATGTGATTTATCGCAAGTTATAAATTTACAAGAAATAAAAGATAAGATTGCAGATTTAACAAGTTCTGGGTATCGATTAATAGCGGTTGCTAAGGGAGAAAAAGTAGATAAATTAGAATTGTTGGGTGTTGTAGCCTTTTTTGATCAAATTAGACCCGAAATCCCGAAATTAATTGAAAGGATCAATAATTTAGGCATATCATTAAAGATGATAACTGGTGATTTATTACCAATAGCATTAGAAATTGCGAGAAAAATAGGAATCAACTCTAATTTCGTTACACATGGGGGATTAAATAGCATTTTAAAAAATCCAGGAGAGCGAAAAAAATTAGAATCATTTAATGTGTTTGCAGAATCTTACCCCGAAGATAAATATGCTATTGTGAAATCTCTCCAAGGTTTAAAACACATTGTTGGTATGACGGGGGATGGAATTAATGATTCTCCAGCTTTGAAACAAGCAGAAGTAGGAATTGCTGTTAAAAATGCCACGGATGTAGCTAAAAATGCTTCAAGTGTTGTATTTACAAAAGAAACTCTAGAATCCATCCTTGATTTAATAATTATAGGACGCATAATTTATCAAAGGATTTCTGTTTGGATTTTTAACAAAATAATAAGAACATTTAAACGAGTCTTGTTTGTTACTCTTGCCTTTTTAATATTTGGTGTATATATTATTTCTGTATTAGATATTATTATTCTATTATTTTTAACTGATTATGTAACCATTTCTCTATCCACAGATCATGTAAAAGGCTCTCAATTACCAGAAAGTGGGGACTTAAAAAATCTTATTTTTGCGGGAGCAATAGTCGGTATTTTTGTTGTTTTAGAGGGCTTTGGTATTCTTTTTATGGGGTCTGTCTTTTTTAATATCTTTAATAATATTGGGCACTTAAATACATACACATTTGCATTTTTAACATATTCTGGGTATTTTACGGTTCTGGCTATAAGAGAAAAAAGGCATTTCTGGAACTCCAGACCAAGTAACTTTTTATCGATTGCACTTATTGGAAATTCAATTTTGGTGGGCTTAATATGCTGTTTTGGATGGTTTGGTTTCTATTCTATTTCATTTATAGAACTGTTATCTATTTTTGGATATTGTTTCTTCTTTTGCTTGATTTTCAATGATTTCATCAAATTTTTTTCCCTCAAGAAAATTGATAAGGTAATTGCCTTTTGGGAAGGAACTGTTGATAAAATAAGATTAAGGATTAAAATTATATAAATTTGAGATAAATTTGAGTGTAATGTATTCGGAAGAAAAATTTCCGAATTTGATTATTTAAAATTGAGTTTGAAAATTGCTGAAGAATTAAAAAATAAAAAGATAAACTTTAATCAAATTTCAAGTAAAATTTTTCCAAATTGATTTCCACCTCTGAGATGTTCTTCTGCTTTCTGAATCTCATCTAAATGATAAGTAGCGTCTATTATTGGAGAGAATTTATTTTCAAAAATTAAATTCATTACCTCTCGAAACTCTCTTTGATTGCTCATGGTTGATCCCTTTATATTTAACTGTTTCCAAAAGATATGACGCAAATCTAATTCTGTTCTGGGTCCAGTAGTTGCTCCACAAGTAACTAATCTTCCCCCTGATCTCAAAAGTCGAATACTTGTTGGAAAAGTTGCTTCCCCTACACTATCTATGATTACATCAATTCCTTTTCTATTTGTAATCTCTTTGTATACAAAATTGGAATAGCTTTTATTTTCTTTGTAATTTATGACGTAATCTGCTCCAATTTTCTTAGCTATATTTATCTTAGTGTCTGAACTAGTAGTAGTAATAACCGTTGCTCCTAAGTATTTAGCAATTTGAATGGCTGCTGAGGCGACTCCTCCACCAGCACCATGAATGAAAACGAATTCCCCTCTCTGAGTATTCGCTTGCGTGGTTAACATCCTCCAAGCCGTAAGAAATGTCAATGGAGCCGCTGCTGCCTTATTTAAAGGAAAAGAGTCTGGAAGCTTTAATAAATTAATTTCAGGAATCTTTACATATTCTGAAAATGTACCCCATCGATTTTCACCCATAATTGTGAATTCCGAACAAAAATTTTGTTTTCCAGACAAACACATTATACATTTACCGCAACTAAGCCCTGGGTTTATACAGACTTTATCTCCTTTCTTAAACTTTGTAACCGCTGATCCTATTTCTTCCACTATTCCACTTCCATCACTTCCTAATATATGAGGAAATGAAAGATCTAATCCCGACCATCCTTTAACAATAAATATATCTATATGATTTAGAGCACCAAATTTAGTTCGTATTAACACATCATTTGGACCAATTTTTGGGGGTTCAATATCATCAATTATAATTGAATCTAGATCTCCATGCTCTTTTATTAGTGCTGCTTTCATTATAAGGTAAAGCGAAAGGAATATTTATAAATCTTCCAATTTTAAATTAAAACCTTATCAAAATTTAATATCTAAACTTAAGATATTCTAATGGTTAATTTTTTAGATTTTAATAAAAAAGAGATAAAATTAAAACAACTGTAATTAAATTGAAGAAAGTTTTTTAAGATCCGGTAAAGAATTTTCAACAGCCCAATCAAGAAGTTCGTCATAATATTTTTCAATGTCATCACTGTCAGGAGCTTTCCCTAAGACAGCGAGAATAAATTTAGTATTATCTTCGATAAGGATATTTTTCATTATTATAATATCGTCAGTGAATTTAATCTTTATCGATTCAAGTTCAGAGAGATTTAATTCTTCTCGAGCTTTATTAGCCGAATCACTGAGTAATGAAGACATAGCGGCAACCACACGCTCATCAACCTTTTCTGACTTTTGTGATGCTAAAACCAAACCAGTCGAGGTGGAAAAAAGAGATGCAAGAAATCCCGCATTATCATTTAATTCTTTAAGAACTAATTCCAGTCTACTTGCCATTATTCAATTGTCATCTCGCTTTAATAAATATGTATGAAGAATAAGAAGTCAATTATATTTAATTTTAACTTATTTAATTTTAATTGTTGTTAAATTTACAATTATAGAAGTAACAATTTCATTTTCTATCGTAAGTAAAATTACACTAGGTTTAGCTTTAGGTTTATTAAAACCTTTTACTTCATCAGGAGCCTTTGGGTGAGTCGGCGATCCTGGGTTCAGTAATAATGTGTTAAAAGGAGTTCCTTTTATTAATGGTTGATGTGTATGACCAAATATAAGTATACCACCTATTAATTCATTCTTTCTACAAAAACTTTCTAATTTTTTGTTATCTTCGGGTAGTTTATGTATTATCCCAATTTTATAATTTTGTATTTTTAATAAGATGAAATCTTCCAATCCATCAATTTTCTCAGTTTCACCATTCACAGCTCTTACTGGTGCAATTTTATTCAACTCTTCTAAAAAGGACTTTTCAATTATATCTCCTGCATGAAATATTTGCTCAACATCTTTAAAAATTTCTCTTAATTGCCCCAATAATAGGATTAATTTTTCTTGATCGTAAGAACGGTCAACATGAGTATCTGAAATTATTCCATATTTTGTCATTATCCCAATTCTCTAAGGAATTATTGTAAAAATTGCAAATATGAGAAAGGCAATTAAAACATCAAATATCAATCTCACAATGATATTACCTTTTGATTCTTTTTCCTTAACTTTGAAATATGATTTTATAAATGTGATACCAGTGGAAATGGCGTTTTTTATTATAT
>JARRLT010000118.1:6683-14628 GCA_037386725.1 Promethearchaeota archaeon | reverse complement strand
CAAGGGCCGCAATCTTTTTGCCCAGGGTTTCTTCGAGGTTTGCCTCTTTAATGGAAAGGGAAGAAAACCTGGATTCAAGTTCTTTGGAAAGGGTTTGAACCCCCATATTGCCCATAGTGTTTACGCTGGAGAGATTTCTTTTCAAATCAAAATAAGCCACAAGAATAATAATAACAACCAAACAGGGGATAATAATCGAGATACGGGTAATTCGCTTTTGTAGCTTTTCAACTTTCTGATCGTCTAAATCTTCCTGAACCTGGAATTCCGGAATTTCATCATCCATTGGCATCTCAAATTTTTTGGATTCTTTTTCAGTCATTTCTTCAGTCATCGAAAATAAATATGAATTATGACCTTATATTTTTAACCTAATATTTTGAAAATAAGGCATTTTAAAAATACTTTAATTAGCTAAAATCTATTGATCGCTCGTGTGAACTAAAAATATCTTTTGTTGTTGGTTTTCCCATTCGTTTTATATCCATTATTTTTGTTGGAGCAAAATATTCAAAATCGAATTCTATATCCTCTCCTGCTTTCTTTCCTGGTATAGGCATTAATCTAGCAGTAAGTGGTTTATTATGAGTTAAAGAAATAGTACATATGTCTAATAAAAGATAGAATAATTCTCTTTCGGTGATATCTCCAGGTAGAGGAATACAATCTAATCCTGTACCACAGATTGTTGAATATAATAAAAGACTTTCAATATTGAAGCGATCTTCAATTAGTCTTTGGGCGATAGTAGAATCTTCGAATACTGGTTGCATAAATCCAGAGAAGCCGATCACTTTTTCTTTATGCCTTGGGATTGCATTCCTAATTAGGGCAATAACAATCAAACTTCCATGAGAACCAAAATAATCAAATCCCATTTTTTCAATTGCAGTTCCAATACTTTTTTCTCGTTTTGGAAATGGTGCTGGGGAAAAATCAATACCTTCAAACTCTATTTGATATTCTTGAGCAATTTTTTCAGCAATTCCACAAATTTGATCGTAAATTTCATTGAACCTAGCTTTCAATTTAACTTTAGCATCATTTAAAGAATTAGATTTATCTAAGGTCTCCACAACTTCATCAGCCATTTCCAATGCTATCGAAAATTTTGGTTTCTCGGAAAAATGATATGAAGCTGGAAAGAAAGGGGTATGCAGATCAGGATTCACATTTGAACTTACACAAAATTTTAAGTTAGCAAATGGATCGGGTTCTGAGAGGTTTTTGATAATTTTTGCCCCAGATTTTAAAGCCGTTAAATTAATTCCATATTGATTTGATGCGACTGGTAGAGAAGAAAAAAGAAAATCATTCTTTTTTAAGAATGTTGGAATTGCATTTAATAATAATCGCTCAAAAGGTCCAAAATTATTTAAATGATCTGCTAACATCGAACAACAAGCAAAATAATTAATATTGTATTTTTTTAATAATTCTCCGATAATCGTGAATTGTTCATCTAGAACCGGTAGGGCATTTTTTAATCCTTTATTATAAAATACTTTATCTTCATAAGAGAATAACGGCTGAGAACATAACCTAAATGTTTGAACCTTAATATTTTGCTCATTGAATTTTTCTTTAAGGGAAATATTTAAGTTTGAAATTTTTTCAAGATGATCTTCCAAAAAATTTCGTAAAACATCATTCTTATAAAGATATGGAATAATGTGACCAGAAGTTATTGCTCTAATCTCCATGGGATAACCATTTTTATTCTTTATTTTATTTAATAGTTTATTGAAATTTTATAAAAAGTATGTAAATAGTAATTAGTAATATTATTGCTTACATGTTAAATATTCTAAATTTCATCAATTCTCGCTTCTTCTTTCGGAGCTTCTTCTTCAGGTATTATTCCTTCCTTATATTCATAGGGCTTAATTGGACCTAATTCTTCTATTTGTTTTGTGAATTCTTTTACAACATTAGCAAATTTTTCACCTTCCCCAGCAGAAACACTTTCAATCCTCACTCTTTTTACATTAATACCCGTTTCACCAAGGATTTCATGTATGCTCTTATATCTGGTTTTCGCCTTTATAAATCCTTCTCCATAATGACAATCTTGTTCATAACAACCAGAGATCAAAACTCCATCTGCACCATTTGCTAAACTCTCATAAACTAAATAGGGATCTAACATGGCTGTGCACATGACTCTGATGGGACGAATATTGGTAGGATAATTAATTTTGCTAGTTCCAGCCAAATCAGCACCTGCATAAGAACACCAATTACATAAGAATGCAATGATTAATGGGAATTCACTTTTTTCTTTTAAAACTGACTTAATCTGAGCTGAAATCTGATTTTTCGTAAATCCAGGAATATATAATGCATCATTCGGGCACATAGCAGCACATGCTCCACACCCACTACAATTAACGGGTTTAATCTCTAATTTCTTCCCCTTAACTTCAATTGCATTGTAAATACAGATATTTTCACATAATCTGCATAAATCACATTTTTCTTCAATAAAGGAAACTATATGAGGATCTAACTCAACTTTTTCTCTTGAAATCATCGCTATTGATTTCGCTGCGGCACTTTCAGCCTGTGCTATACTTGAAGGAATATCTTTTGGTCCTTGTATTGCACCAGCAAGAAAAATTCCATTTACAGAAGATTCTGATGGGTGAATTTTTAAGTGCCTTTCTAAAAAGAATCCATAAGTATCTTGAGAAATATTTAATATTTGAGCTAGATTATCTGTTTCTTTAGCGGGTTCAATTCCTACAGCAAGTACAATAAGATCAGAGGAATGTTCAAATATTTCATCTCCAATAACATCCTCCCCCCGAATTACGAGATTGTTTGAAATGTCACTTTTTTGAATAGAAGAAATATTGCTTTTAATGAATCTAATTCCAAATTCTTCTCTAGATCGATTATAAAACTCTTCACAATTTTTTCCCACTGCTCTTATATCGGTATAATAAATATTAATATTTATTTCAGGATATTCTTTTTTCAATAGAACAGCTTGCTTAATTGATGCATTACAACATACTTGACTACAATAATCATGATGAATTTTTTTATTTCTCGAACCTACACATAGTATAAAGGAAACTTTTTTAGGTGTTTGTCCGTTTGAGGGTCTTACTACCTTTCCTTTGGTAGGTCCATCATTATTAAGTAATCTCTCCATATCCATAGTAGTAATAACATCTGGGTTTTTCGTATAATTCAATTCTCCAAGAAGTGATGGATCAAAAGTAGATAAACCAGTAGCAACAATTATTGATCCAACGTTAAAATGAATCTCTTGAGGCTTTTGATCAAAATCAACAGCTTCTCTATCACATGCTTGGGAACATGCTTTACAACCAATACAATATTCTTCTAAAATATTAGGTAATAAGGGAATTGCTTGTGGATATGGTACATCAATTGCTTTTCTTGGATAGAAAGTGTCTTCAATATCGATAGGACATACCTCCCTGCAAATATCAAAACATCCCACACAATCATCTTCATTAATAAATCTAGGCTTTTTATTTACAACGATATCAAAATTTCCGATATATCCTGTAACTTTTTTAACTTCAGAATAAGATAATAATTCTATGTTAGGGTGTTCATTCACCTCTTGCATCATAGGTCCTAGAATACAGATTGAACAGTCTAATGTTGGAAATGTTTTATCAAATAATGCCATGTGACCTCCAATTGTTGGTTCTTTCTCAACCAAATATACTTTATATCCTGCATTTGCGATAACTAAAGCAGCACGAATACCCGCAATTCCTCCTCCAATGATAAGAGTGGAGGGAGTAACATGTGAAAATTGGGTTTCCATTGGTTCTAATAACTTAACTTGTTCAAGTGCCATTTCAATTTGATCCTTAGCCTTTTTTGTAGCCCTTTTTGGATTTTTTGCATGTACCCATGAATTTTGTTCACGTATATTCGCAAATGAAATTAAAAATCGATTTATTCCCGCTTTTTCGACAGTTTTTCGAAAAAGATTTCCATGTAATTTAAAAGAACATGCTGCGATTACCACTCTATCGATATTATTTTCTTTAATTGCTTCTGTAATTTTATTTAAACCTAATTCAGAGCATAAATATTGATCCTCTAAAACGAAAACATTTGGGTAGAGATCTTTTTGACTAAATTGTTTCTTTAATTCGCCTACATTAATTGTACCGCTAATATTTTTTCCACAATCACAAATAAATAGTCCTATTTTCAATTAATTTCTCATCTTTTTGAGAGTTTTCTCTATCCTTTATAAATATTAGCTGTTTTAATAATTATTTCTTAATATGGAATAAGAGAATTTCAAATTATATTTTATTATTTGAATCCACTAATATTAATTGAAAAATCTTATTCAGTGAAAAAATAAAAAGCTTTAATATTCTTCTTCTAAATCAACAATATTCAAAAAATCCTTTCGATTTTGTGCTATTCTCTTAAGATTTTCAATAACGGGATCCCAACGAAATAGGTCATCAAAGGGAGAATACCCTCGATGTGGAGATAACACAATATTATCCAATTCGTGAAACGGATAATGATATGGATATTTTTTACCATCATTACTTTCTTTAGGATTTCTTTCATACCAAACATCTATAGCAGCTCCATTAATTACTTGGTTTTTCAAAGCTTTATACAAACTCTCTTCATCAACTATACTTCCCCGAGAAATATTTATTAAAATTCCTTTTTGACCTAGAAGTTTTAACTCATTTGACCCAATCAATCCAATCGTAGAAGAGGTTTCTGGAATAGCAATTATCAAAATATCGATATCTCTTAAAAATTCATAAAGTTGATTTGAGGTGAACTTCTTAGAAATTTTTAAGGAACTTTTAAAATTTGTCCAATTTTTTCTCAAAACTGAAAATTCTACTTCAAAACCAGAAAGAAACTGATGAACTTTCTTATTAATGGCTCCGTAACCTAATAATCCTATTTTTCTTGATTTTAATAGGATTGATGCTGCTTCTCCATCACCTGTTCTCCATCTTCCATTTTTCATCCATTCATGATGTAGAATGATTTTATTCATATAGGACATTAATAAGGCTACGGTGTGTTGTGCAACATTATATGAATTTCCATGATTATTAACTAAAATAATATTATTTAATTTATTGAGTTCTTTAAAAACATCAATTAAATGTTTTACACCGGCTCCAGGACATATAAATAATTCTAATCTTTTAGCATTAGTTAAAAGTTCTTCTTTTGGATGCCATCCTATTATTACTTCCACTTGAGGGGCAATTTGGATTAAATTTTCAAAATCTGCATTTTCAGGAAAAATTAAATTAATGTTTTTAATTTCTTTTAAATTACGTCTAAAATAGTTTTGAACTCTTTCCGATATTTCTGCTGCGAAAAGGACATTAATAGTTCTTTTAAATTTATTATTAACTCATATTCTTTTTCAATCCAGTCAATAATTTCTTCTCTTGTATAAAACTTTCCTTCTTCATTCAGAGATTCTTTCAATGCGGGACAATCTCGCGTATATTTCTGAAAATTACGAACATTTTTAACAATCATATTCCATCCAATTGGAAATGCCCTACATTGAAATGGCCTAGATTTATGTACTGTACATTCATTTTTTTCATTAATGAATTTACAATGTTCATCCTTTCCCGTAAATCTAAATCCTAATGTTTTAAAACTATAATTTTTCCCTCTCTTTGCGCCAGGTTCTTTCCAATAAAAAGTGGTATTTAAAACTTTTACATATTCTCTTACAAACGATTTAAGAGAATATCTTCTTTTTCCCGCTCTCTTATTCAAAAAATGTACTAAATTTATTATATCTTCTCTATATAAATAAACTTCACCACCATCTAAGCCTCTACAACAATCTCCACATTTTTTACATGAAAAATAAAATCCTTTTTCAAAGTATTTCGAAAGAGTTGTCTCATTAGATTCCAAAATAATTACTTCACTATTCTTTTTAACTACCCTTGAAAAGAAATAGTAAATTCTTATTTATAAGTGTATTTTTAATAACAAATAATAGTGTGAAAAAATTGTTGAAATTATAATTGGAGTGTAAATAATTGAGAGAATTAAGAAATAGCGTCTATAAATTTGCTCAAAAAATTAAAGAAGTTAAAAGAGATCTATTAAAGCTAAATATTAAAGACACTAAGGAGTACAAGGACTGGGAAAATACTTATTCCTCTATTTACCAAAAGATCAATGTGAATATCTCGTTATTTCTTAAACATATAATGATTTACTTATTAGTATATCTTTTTCTTCATAAATTTTGTTTAAACAAAAACGATAATCAACCCGTTCTGAACTTTAATTATAATTCTTTTAATAAAATTAAAACACGTATTAGAGAATATCCTAATTTACAAAAAGTTTTTACATTATCTTTTTTTGAACAATTTTTAATAAAATATTTCGAGGAACTTAAAATAATTAATTTTGAACTCCTTGCATTATATAAAAAGTTCGTTGATTCAGATCTCTCTCCAGTTTATTATTTTGATTTTATTATTCAAAACTTGTTTACTACTGAGACTAGGCATAGCATTGGAGAGTTTTATACACCACCATTTCTAGTAGAGGAAATGGTAAATAAGGGCTATAGTTATGGAGAAAAAGTTTTAGATCCTTGTTGTGGAACAGGAAATTTTATTATTAGTATTATTAAAAAAATATTAAAATCTCCAAAAAAGAACAAGATTCACGCAATAGACAATGTTTATGGATATGATATTAATCCACTCTCAATTTTAATTACAAACGTTATCTCATTTTATTTACTAAAAGATATATATAAAGATTATAAACCAAAATTTGTTGTTAGAGATTCCCTTTTTGAAACTAACGGATTTTCAGACTTTGATTTAGTAATAGGAAATCCTCCGTGGTATACATATAGAAATATAGAAGATCTAACTAGACAAGGAAAGATTAAGCAATTAGCTGATAAATTAAATATTAAACCTCTTCCAAAGAATATATTGAATATAGAAATAGCTTCCCTATTCTTCTATCAATCCAAAGAATTGTATTTAAAGGATAATGGAAAGGTCTTTTTTGTAATAACTAAAGGGGTATTAAATGGATCCCACGCTTCCCGATTTCGAAATTTTAAAGGATTTGAAGAGATAGAGATTTGGTCTTTTGATAAAAAATTAAAGGATATCTTTAATGTTGATTTTATTTGTCTTTATGCAAAAAAATCTCTTAAGAAAGGTTTAATCGTAAATAAAGAGATTCCAAATTATTTATTTACTTTAGATGGTATTAGAAAGAATAATATTGATTATTATGATCCTATAAATCTAAAAATATTTAAAAAAACCTTTTTGGTCCCTTTTTCTATCGTTAAGAAAGGGAATAAAACCTTCACTCAGAAATATATAATAAAGGAAAAAAAGACTCTACTTTTACCATCTGAAAATAGTTATTACAAAAAATTATTTCATAAGGGTGCGGACTTAAATCCGAGAAATCTAATTTTTGTAGAACCTACTGATTATAATGATAACTTAGTTTTAATTAATCCCGATCCAAGAGTATTCAAACGTGCCAAATCTCCTTGGGATAAGAAGGAATATAAAAATGTTTTAATCGAAAAAGAATTTATATTTAAAGTTATAAAAAGCACAGAGCTGATAAAATTCCTTAGCTTTGATTTCTATAATGTGTTCTTACCTTTATCAAAACCAACTTTAAATTTTAACTATGAAAAGTTACCCCCATATGTAAAGAAATTTTGGAATGAAATTGACAAAATTTATTTGAATAATAAGAAAAAAACAACAAAGAATAAATCCCTTATGGATAATTTAAATAGATGGTCTAAATTAATCAATAAAAGACAAACAGCTAAAATTAAGGTTGTATATAATAATTCTGGCTCAGCTATTAATGCTGCTATTATTAGAGGGAATTTTTTAGTTACTGGGGATCTCAGTTTTTTTGC
>JARRLT010000118.1:2199-6644 GCA_037386725.1 Promethearchaeota archaeon | reverse complement strand
ATATTCAAGCTCCCTTTTAATACACCAATAAAAAAGTTTGATTCAAATAATAAAATACACTTAAAGCTAGTAAATTTTGGAAAAAAAGGAGAAATCCAAAGTAAAAAAATTTTGAATAAAATGTTTGAAAAGAGAGAAAAAATTACAAAATATAAATTACAAAGAGTCTTATTTAAAAAGTTGCGTCCTTTATTAACTGAAATAGATAAAATGGTTATCAAGGATTTATCATAGAGTAGATCACTCCTCTTATCTATTACTTATATTTCACATGCAACTGAAATGAGCGCGATATTTAATTACTTCAACTTTTAATCTAATAGTATATTGCTTTTAGTTATTTACTCAGTAAAATCCAAAAAATTTTAACTTTAAAATCCCAATTTATATTAGAAAGAATAAAAGTAAATTATTTTAAAAAGAAAATCTTTATTATTTAAAGTAGTGAACATACAGGGAAAACTAAATGCCTAAAAGTTATCTTTACAAGGTGCTTGTGACTGGAAATGCTGGAGTTGGGAAAACCTCGTTATTAAGAAGATATGTTCAAGAAAAATTCGATGAATCTACTGTTATGACTATTGGAGTAGATTTTTTTGTTAAAGAGTTGGAAATAAACTCCGGGAAATGTTCTTTACAGTTATGGGATCTAGGAGGGCAACGTAGGTTTAGATATATGCAAAAGCAATACGTAATGGGAGCTAGAGGGGCATTATTACTTGTAGATCTCACGTATAAACCAAAAATAGATGAAATTGTAGAATGGGTAAATATAATCAGATATTATGATATCAATCTACCTATTTTGCTCGTTGGAACAAAATTTGATTTAGAGGATTTAATTTCTGTTCCTGATGATTTTTTATTAGATATTAAGGATGCTTTTAATATGTTTGATATATATAAAACGTCAGCTAAAACTGGTCATAACGTTCAAAAAGTATTTACAAAAATAGCTGAAAAGCTTGTGGATAATGATAATTATTAAAACCCTAAAAATTATGTTAAATTAGTTTTTAATTACTTCACTTATAGAGGAAGACCAACTCTAATTCTATTTCATAAAAATTTTTTAGATCTGTGAATTATCAATATTAATGAAACTTGACGATGAATTAGTTTTTTTAGGTACGGGAGGAGGAAGACATAATGTTAGAACTCAACATAGAGCTACTGGAGGTATACTTTTTAAATTTAATAATTCCCAAGCCCATATTGATCCTGGTCCAGGATCAATTATAAGGATGAATCAATTTAATGAAGATCCAACCAAAACTGAACTTTTTTTCGTTACACATTTTCATATAGACCATTTCAATGATATAAGTGTTATTATTGAGAGTTCTCGAAAGTCGTTTTATGATAAAAATCATAATCTAATGAAAAAAGGGATTTTATTTACAACAAAAGATTGTTTACAATTCATTTCAGAATATCATTTAGGAATGCTAAGGGAAGTTGTAGATTTTAAACCCGGAAATTCTTACAAGTATAATGAGATCGAAATCCTTGGGACCAAAGTTAAGCATTCTGATTTGGAAGGATTTGGAATTTTTTTCAAAATTTCTGATTATTCAATCGTATTTTCGAGTGATACAATGGTATTTGAAGATTTTGCCGAACAATTTAACGGTGCAGATATTATTGTACTCAATTTATTAAGACCAGATTCAGTGTATTGTAAAAGACATTTATGTACTGATGAAGTTATACCTTATCTTAATAGAATCACACCCACACCAAAATCTCTAATTATTACACACTTTGGGTGGTATATGGATGGTTATAAAAATCAAAATTTTGTAGAAAGTCAAGTAAATAAATTAAAACAAGAAACGCATATTAAAAATGTAATTGCCGCAACAGATGGATTAAAAGTAAAGATATTAGATTTGGTTTAATGAAATACTTTTCAAATTTAATACAGTTAATGAACTAAATTTTTACTTAAAATAAATAGATAAAAAGAAGTATTTAATAAATTTAGAGGTTGTTTTTTATTTGTCGTTTTTATTTAAAGCGTGGAGCAAAGTTCCAAATAGAAAATTGATAATCAGTAAATCCGTGCTCCATTGTTGGACTAACTATTAAATAATAATCATTCCATTTTGAAGAAAACATTCCATCGATACCAATTTTATATTGACCATGAATAGGCACATTATCAATACTATAGGAAACTCTTCCATGTCGATTTGTAGTTTCTTTAATTAAGGTCACAACAAAATCAGATGCAGGGTATGTTGCACTTAGTTCGGGAGTAACTCCACTAACTTTTACATTATTAATATACCATCCTGCATAAGTTGTATACCAATCAGTGACATATCTGAATCCTAACAAAACGTTTTCACCAGCATAAGCACTTAAATCGAAGTTCATATTTATCCAACCATCACTTGTACCAGTAATGCCGGGTAAATTAGCCACCACATCTGGATGGGCACTTGGATCGTGATCATAGGTAGTATACATATTTTCAAGTGATTGCCATTCTCCAGAAGTTTCGTTAAATACTTGAACGAATCCAAAATCCCAATAATCTTCAATATCATATTTTGTATCGAATGTTAAAATTGGATTTGCAGGATCGACATAAACTTCTGCTGATAAAAGAGTATTCATTAAGTTTCCTGCATCAGACCACCACCCATCTTCAACTTGTTGCCATCCATAAATAGCAGTATCATCGCCATCAAATGTAAAGATATCAAAATAGTTAAGATCAGTGAATCTGAAATAATCAGAACCATGAGGTCCGATTAAAGAAGTATTTAGGTCAATACCTAAGATCGTTTCGGTATCTCCAAAGTCTGTTCCTCTGGTGGGAGGTACAGAAGAGCCAGATACATCATAAATTCTGATAGGATCTGTTTGACTTAAATCAATTGTCTTATAATTATATATACCATGCCCAGGGCGATCAGAATGGATTAAATTTGCAATTCTCCAGTTTGTATATACTTGATCAAAATTAACTTTATAACCAAAATGCTCCAAAGCAGCATTAATTCCATCTTCACCGGGAATTCCATTTTGAACGAAGTATGCTAAGAATTCTTCGGTTTTGCTAGAATAATGATCATTCAAATATGTAGCCCATAAAGCTGCGGCTCCATAATCTGCTAGGATATTAGAGCCAGTTTGATCTTCCCATACCGTTAATGAATTATCTGGGGTAGCCAAATAACTATCAATATCATCCCATGGGATTGGATAACCACATACCATTTCAGCAAACATAGAACATCCTTCGTTCATGTATGATGGATCATCAGGATTATAATCATCATGGATTAGGTGTTGATATTCATGAGCGATTGTTGATTCATATAAATAAGGTCTACTTACATCAGGTCCTACTCTATCTTCCCAGTCATAAGCATCAATACTGATAATATTTCTATCAAAATATCCTTCGAAGCTAGGAGAATAAAATCCAGCAATATAATAAGGAAAGTTAGTATAGTAATTTTCGTCCTTAATATTTGAAACTAATATCACATTTCTGGCAGAATCATTATAATACCCTTGAGGAAAATAACCCCAATCCGTAAGAAGGGCATTATTCCCATCGTGAGTATCTGGAGTACCGAAATATTCTGTATCTTTTGGATAAATATTAGTATCAAACTCATTAAGTAAATACTTGACTTGTTCCATAGTAACTACTGGATCTGTACGTCCTTGTGGATCTGGACTAAGCCAACTCAAATCAGCTTGGATCCAAATTTCGGTATTTGCGCTTACTGAGAAGTTATAAAGGACAAAGACATCAAAGTCATAAACACCTTCCCAATCATCCATGACTAACCAATATTTTACATCTAGGATATAATTTGAAGGTAGGGTTGTCACATCAGTACCTTTAAGAGCATCTGCCGCATTTTCGGGCATTCCTGCTAATGAAGCATCATTTATAGGAAGATTTTTCGTCCGTAAATCATCTCCTATAATTAATGGCTCATTATCTACTGGATTGCGAACTTTTTCTCACCGAGTTTTTCTCTCCCATTTTTATATTGTGTCTCTCCAACACAATATTAATGGATCGATAGGTCAAATATTTTTGATTTTTTTGTAAATAAGATTTGACCTACCTATGGGTTTTAATTAACGATGATTTATTTTTAAAGATTTCTATTTTTTCGGATGAAAAGGGTGATTAAATTGACTAAAATGTAAAAAACAATTATCGAATTGACTAAAATGTAAAAAACAATTATCGAATTGACTAAAATGTAAAAAATGATTATTGATTTACTATTTCAGTGAATTAATGTTCTTTTTATTCAATTATCCGAATCTAATGGTCTCAAATTGAAAGATATAACTCATAGTTTCTAAGATTTAATTTTTGAACATAGAGTCTATTTTTTTCTAGGAGAAAAGGTAAGTTTTATATATATCTTCTATCTTAAATAAAAATATTCAAGAAATCACAA